>NZ_JAAZQW010000002.1:0-53156 GCF_012371415.1 Acinetobacter sp. A3 | reverse complement strand
GCGGGAGCTGGATTTGAACCAACGACCTTCGGGTTATGAGCCCGACGAGCTACCAGACTGCTCCATCCCGCATCAACAGATTTGCTGCTTAACACCAACTTATGTTTTCTGGATTACAAGTTGGTGCGGAAGGGGGGACTTGAACCCCCACGCCCGAAAGCACTACCACCTCAAGGTAGCGTGTCTACCAATTCCACCACCACCGCAGCTGTGACGCATTCTAGTCGCATCATGCGCAAAAAGAAAGTGCTAAATAAAATTATTCAGCGCTTTTAGGCGCAGTTGGTGAAGTTTCAGGCGATACAGGTTGTGCTGGTACAGTATTTTGTACGGTCTGCAAACTATATGCACCTGTCGTTTGTTTCTTGGCAAAGACAGCCAAAGTTAAACTGGTGGCAAAAAATAATGCCGTTAAAATTGCGGTCAAACGGGTCAAGAAGTTACCCGAACCCGAAGCACCAAATACAGTTGCAGCACCACCGCCACCAAAAGAAGCGCCCGCATCTGCACCTTTACCATGTTGAACCAAAATTAGTCCAATCATTAAAATGGCCAAGATAATATGTACTACCAGCACAAATGTTTGCATGCTGAACTCCTCATTATTGTGTATTTGCAAAGGCTTGTGCAATGTGATGGAACGATGCTGCATTCAGTGATGCACCACCCACCAAGGCACCATTAATGTCTGGGCAAGCTGCTAACTCTACGGCATTTTCTGGTTTTACACTACCACCATATAAAATCGGTAAAGTCACGGCAAAACTAGTTATTTGGCTTAAACCTTCACGAATTTTAGCATGCATGGCTTGAGCATCTTCAGGAGATGCTGTTTTACCCGTACCAATAGCCCAAATTGGCTCATAAGCAATTACAATTTTCTGCCATTGTTCTGCTTCAACCACTGCAGCGATATCACAAATTTGCTGTAATACCACCTGCTCTGCCTGACCATTTTCACGCTGTTCCAAACTTTCGCCAACGCAGTAAATAACAGTCAACCCCGCCTGCAAGGCATTTTTTACTTTTTCATTCAAAATGGCTGGTGTTTCTGCAAACAGCTCGCGGCGTTCAGAATGTCCGACCAACACATATTCAACCTGGCTATCTTTAAGTAATTCTGCACTCACCTCACCCGTGTAAGCCCCCAAGCCTGCAATACGTGAAAGGTCTTGCGCTACGGTATAAACAGGACGCACTGCATCAGCCAATGCCTCCTGCGTTTGCGCTAATGCCAACGTTACAGGGGCAACACCCAAATGACACTTTTCAGCATCTACAGGACTTTCTTGTAATAATGTTTTAAATTCAGAAATAAGTTGCTGAGCGTCGGCATGCATCGGATTCATCTTCCAATTGCCAACCACCCAAGGCTTAATCGTCGTAGCCGACATAGAATAACCTACAAAAACAATTCATTTAATCGCGCACATTCTACACGCAAATCACATTTCTGCTGAGTTTTTTGTGCAAGCTTTGCATCAAAGCTCAGCATGAAGTATCTTTTCAGGGCAAGACTTACAATTTTTTTAACAGATTAATGTAACTGGTTCATGCTTTTAAGCGATACTTAGGTGGTGACAGCACTTTCAGATATGGTATTTTTATGCAACAAAAGTATAATTTTACGATACCAATTATAAACAATCTTAAATTTGAGGACGTTGGGGAATGTCAGTACAACAAGCTACACCTAGATTCACAGGTTTTATTCGGCGTTTGGTCGAAGATGGGCTCGTTTCTGCTGAAAACATGCAAACTGCGATTGCCTCTGCACAAAAAGAAAAAATTGACATTGTTCCCTATCTCATTCAGAACCTGAATATTTCACCTTTGCTGATTGCTGAAAAAATTTCCAATGAATTTGGTGAACCTATTTTTGACTTAGGTGTCTATGATTCCGCTTTGATTGTGCGTGAAGGCATCGATGAAAAGCTGTTCAGCAAATATTGCCTACTGCCTATTTTTAAACGTAATAATTTACTTTACGTTGCGACCAGTAACCCAACCAATATCGAAGCGATGGATGCGATTCGTTTCAACAGTAAAATGAATGTTGAAGCAATTGTGGTTGAACATGACAAACTGGCCAAACTGATTGAGCAGAACTTCGCAGGTGAATCTGCTTTTGAGTTTGAAGATGATGACTTTGAACTCAACTTTGACGAAGGCGACAACGAACAAGAACAAGCCACAGAAGATGAGCCACAGGGCGATGAATCCCCTATCGTCAAATACATCAATAAATTACTGATTGATGCGATTCGTATGGGTGCCTCGGACTTACACTTTGAACCCTATGAAAAAACCTATCGCGTGCGTTACCGTGTCGATGGGGTGTTACGTCAAATTGCCAATCCACCATTACAGTTAGCCAATCGTATGGCATCACGCTTGAAAGTCATGTCGCAAATGGATATTTCTGAAAAACGTGTGCCGCAAGATGGTCGTATTAAACTTAAACTGTCTAAGAATAAATCCATCGACTTCCGTGTTAACTCCTTGCCAACCTTGTTCGGTGAAAAAATTGTACTGCGTATTTTAGATCCATCTAGCGCCATGCTTGGGATTGATGCCTTGGGTTATGAGCCTGAACAAAAAGCTTTGTTTATGGAAGCTCTGGACAAACCGCAAGGTATGTTACTGATCACAGGTCCAACAGGTTCGGGTAAAACGGTATCGCTCTATACAGGTTTAAACATTCTAAACCGAGAAGACACCAACATTTCCACTGCCGAAGACCCTGTGGAAATTAACCTTGAAGGGATCAATCAGGTTAACGTCAACAATAAAGTTGGTCTGACCTTTGCTGCAGCGCTGAAATCATTCTTACGTCAAGACCCTGACATTGTTATGGTGGGTGAGATTCGTGACTTAGAAACAGCAGAAATTGCAATTAAAGCAGCACAAACGGGTCACATGGTGATGTCAACACTGCATACCAACAGTGCACCAGAAACTTTAACCCGTTTACGCAACATGGGAGTACCATCCTTTAACATTGCGACTTCAGTCAATATGGTGATTGCACAGCGTCTGGCTCGACGCCTATGCTCGTATTGCAAAACACCGTCAGATATTCCAAAACAAAGCTTATTGGAAATGGGTTTTACAGAAGCCGACTTGAACAATCCAGAGTTTCAGGTCTACCAACCAGTAGGCTGTGCTGAATGTCGTGAAGGCTACAAAGGACGTGTCGGTATTTATGAAGTGATGAAAGTCACACCAGAAATTTCCAAACTTATTATGGAGGATGGCAATGCCATCCAAATTGCTGAAGCATCAGCAAAATTGGGGTTTAACAATCTACGTCGCTCGGGGTTACTTAAGGTCATGCAGGGGGTGACTTCACTTCAAGAAGTCAATCGTGTGACCAGTGAATAGATGTAATATTTAAAATAAGGATAAATACGCATGGCTGTCAAAAAAGCACAGATGATGCCCACCTTCGTTTATGAGGGGATTGACCGCAAAGGGGCTAAGCTTAAAGGGGAAATTCCAGCGCGTAATATGGCTTTGGCAAAAGTCACATTGCGTAAACAAGGAATTACCATCAAGACCATTCGCCAAAAGAAAAAGAATATTCTTGATGGCTTAATGAAAAAACGGGTGTCAACGCTCGACATCACGATTTTCACGCGTCAGCTTGCCACGATGATGAAAGCAGGTGTGCCTTTGGTACAAAGCTTTGAAATTGTTGCCGAAGGTCTAGAAAACCCTGCCATGCGTGAAGTGGTACTGGGCATTAAAGGCGAGGTTGAAGGCGGGAATACCTTTGCTGGTGCATTGCGTAAATATCCTCAATATTTTGACAACTTATTCTGCTCTTTAGTGGAATCTGGTGAACAATCAGGTGCGCTGGAAACTATGCTAGATCGTGTTGCAATCTATAAAGAAAAGAGCGAATTGTTAAAACAAAAAATCAAAAAAGCCATGAAATACCCTGCAACGGTCATTGTAGTAGCTGTGATTGTGACCATTATTTTGATGGTAAAAGTTGTTCCTGTGTTTGAAGAATTGTTTAGCTCTTTTGGTGCAGACTTACCTGCCTTCACTAAAATGGTGGTAAACATGTCACAATGGATGCAGAAATATTGGTTCCTGCTGATTATTGTAATTGGTGTCATTATTGCAGGTTTCCTCGAAGCTAAAAAACGGAGTAAAAAATTCCGTGATTTCTTGGACAAAGCTGCACTCAAAGCACCTATTTTTGGTGATTTGGTCTATAAAGCCATTATTGCACGTTATAGCCGTACCTTAGCCACGACCTTCGCTGCGGGTGTACCATTAATTGATGCTTTGGAATCAACTGCTGGAGCAACCAATAACGTGGTCTATGAAGAAGCGGTCATGAAAATTCGTGAAGATGTCGCTACAGGTCAGCAACTACAATTCGCCATGCGTGTTACCAACAAATTCCCAGCGATGGCCGTGCAAATGGTGGCGATTGGTGAAGAGTCTGGTGCACTCGATGCCATGTTAGATAAAGTTGCAACCCACTATGAAAACGAAGTAGATAATGCAGTAGATGGTTTAACCTCGATGATGGAACCTCTGATTATGTCTGTGTTAGGTATTTTAGTCGGTGGTTTGGTTGTGGCTATGTACCTTCCAATCTTCCAAATGGGTTCTGTGGTTTAATGCAAGAATTAATCGCGTATTTTATTCAAAATCCAACTGCGTTGTACATCGCAGTTGGACTTTTTAGTTTATGTATTGGCAGTTTTTTGAATGTGGTCATATACCGCACACCAAAAATGATGGAGCAGGAATGGCGTACAGACTGCCAAATGCTGTTACATCCAGAACAAGCTATTATTGATGAAAGCAAAATCACGCTAAGCAAACCTGCCTCGACTTGCCCTAAATGTCATACGCCTATTCGTTGGTATCAAAATATTCCTGTCCTGAGCTGGTTAGTTTTACGTGGCAAATGTGGGCACTGTCAAAACCCTATCAGTGCGCGATATCCACTGATTGAAGTTTTAACCGCAGTTTGTGCGTTGATTGTGGTTGCAGTATTTGGTCCAACTGTGCAAATGCTGTTCGGCTTGCTACTGACCTATATCTTAATTGCCCTCACCTTTATTGATTTCGACACTCAACTCTTGCCAGATCGCTATACCCTGCCTTTGGCTGCATTGGGTTTAGCGATCAACAGTTATGCCATCTACACCTCACCTACCTCTGCTATTTGGGGTTATGTCATTGGTTTCTTATGCTTATGGGTAGTGTATTACCTGTTTAAAATTATTACAGGCAAAGAAGGCATGGGCTATGGCGACTTTAAACTCCTTGCAGCCTTAGGCGCTTGGATGGGTCCAATGATGTTGCCGCTGATTGTGCTTTTATCTTCTTTGGTTGGCGCTATTATTGGCATTATTCTGCTAAAAATCCGTAAAGAGAACCAACCTTTTGCATTTGGCCCTTATATTGCAATTGCAGGCTGGATTGCCTTTTTATGGGGCGAGCAAATCATGAAAGTTTATTTAGGACAATAAGGACAGCACATGCGTTTTGTTTTGGGTCTAACGGGAGGAATTGGCAGCGGTAAATCTGCAGCCAGTGCATGGTTTGAGACCCAAGGCATTCACGTGGTCGATGCTGATGTTGTCGCACGAGAAGTGGTACAAAAAGGACAACCCGCACTGACCCAAATTCAACAACAATTTGGTGACTGGGTTTTACTTGAAAATGGCGAACTTGACCGCCGTGCCTTACGTGAACATATTTTCAAAGAACCGAGCGCCCGCCAAGCCTTGGAAAAAATTACTCATCCTGCAATTCGTGAGTCAATTATTCAGCAATTGCAGCAGGCCAACAGCCCATATGTAATTTTAGTTTCACCATTGCTCTTTGAAACCAATCAACATCAACTGACGCAACACACTTTACTCATTGATGCGACCGAAGCATTACAAATTCATCGAGCATCTCAACGAGATGGTCAAACGGTTGAACAAATTCATAAAATTATTCAGGCACAAATGCCACGTGCTAAAAAACAGCGCTTGGCCAATGATATTGTGCTGAATGATGGGCATTTAGATCATTTGTATAGCAAACTGGAGGTATTACACCAACAGTATTTAACTCGAGCCAATCAATCCTCACACTAATCTGTGTGTGTTTTTTGCTGCTCTAGTTGTGCTTTTAAGCTATCAGGTCTAGCCCACCAACGCCAAGGTTGCAACGCGCCAATCCCCATCCCCAATAAACCACACAAAATTGCCAAGCTCAAAGGCTCACCCAACAACGGCACTGCAAGAATGGCGGCAATAAATGGCGCCAAAGTCACAACACTACCCGCTTTAAATGCACCTAAACGCTTAATTGCTTCAACATACGTTAAGGTGGCAATAATCACGACGAATACACCATGAAAAATGGTTTGTAGCAATAAATGCATGGGTTCAGGTGCGCCAAGTTGTTTTGGGAAAAACAGCAGGTAGATTGGCACATAGACGATTGCCGACCAGATTGCTACACCTGCCATGGCATGCCATGCCGAGAGCTTCCATTGTCTAAGTAAAACAGTAAAGATGCCCCACCAGATGGCACTGATGAAAAACAAGCCATCCCCCAAACCGAATGCGACACCTGTTTCTTGATACATCAACACACTCATACTGGCAATTGCGGTAAGCATAATCGCAATGCTGATCCAAGTATGTCGATCAAATGGAATACGGAACAACACCCAAGCGGCAATAGCTGTACAGACAGGAATACAACCATTCAGAAAGATAGCTGCATGTGCGGCAGGGACATAATGAAATGCACTATAGGCGGTCAGGCAATAACCCACCCCACCAATCATTGCCAAAATAAATGGCTGTTTTTTCCATAAAAATGCCGTATCTTTTTTCCAGATCAAGATCGGCATTAAAATACAAAAAGCCAAGGCAAAACGTAAGGCAGTAATATCCCAAGCACTGATCTGCCATTGTGCATTGAGCCGTGCGGTTAAGGTAAAACCACCCCAAATACACATGGTGACCAATACCAAGGCATAGCCCTGCTTTTGGGGAGATAAATGAATCACAGTGTTAAGGCATCAATCCAATAAAAATTCAGTATCTGTACTTAAGCTTGGCGCTGGCGACAGGCTTCATAAAGTGCCATCCCTGTTGCAACACTGACATTTAAACTTTGCAAATTGCCTGCCATCGGAATAAATACGGTTTGATCGCATTGTGACTGAGTAATTGGACGTAAGCCCGTATCTTCTGCTCCCATTACTACACACACCGCAGTACCGGTAAAATCGAACTGCTGAATTGGTAAGGCTTTTTCATCCAACATGGTACCCACCACACGCACATTAAACTCTTGTTTCAAATGTGCCAAAGTACGGGCCAAATTGGTGACTTGAATAAATTTGACTTTTTCTGCACCACCTGCAGCCACTTTGCGTGCGGTTGGGGTCAAACTTGCAGAACGATCGCGTGGCACAATCACTGCAGCAACACCCATTGCGGCAGCCGTACGAATACAGGCACCTAAATTATGTGGATCAGTCACTTGATCGAGTGCTAAAAGTAATGGCTGAGCATCCGCTTGCAACAAACTATCTAAGTCTTTTTCATTCAAGCTTGGATGTGGGCGCACTGCCGCCACCACCCCTTGGTGAAAAGGTAGACCTGCTAATTTTTCTAAACTGTCACGGCTGGCTTTTTGCACACTAATGCCAAATGGCTCTGCCAGTTCCAGAATTTTTTGCAAACGCTGATCATCACGCCCTTTTAAGGTAAATAGAGTTAAAACACGCTCTGGCTCAAGCTCCAATAATGACTCCACCGAGTGAACGCCATAATAATATTCAGGTTTTGCCATGAACGACCTCTAAATTAATGCACCAATAAAACAGCGAAAACGAAAAATCCTGCAAAGCTGACTTTACAGGATTTCAATAGAGCTAGTTTAACCGATTCAGGGGAAAATTTCTTAACTCAATTTCTCTGATTATTTGACAGGCAAACTGTGTTGAGAATGTAAAATACCCTACTCTTGATTAACCTTCGAAATGACACACGTAATCTAAAACATCGTCAGTTTCGATGGTAAAGCGGCTGCTACCTTGCACATAGAATGACTGACCTGCACGGAACAATTCACTTTCTTCGCTGTCTGCAATTTTCACACGACATTCACCAGAAATAATTTCCATGCGTTCAGGCACATGCGTTTCAAAAGTTAAGGCTTGTTCGGTCGGTAAAATCACCCCTAATGTTTTTTTGGTGCCGTCTTCAAACTGCACAGTATGACTGATGCATAGCCCACCAAAATAGACATTCGATTTTTTTACAACTGATACATGATCAAACTGAGCTGACATGCGTAATCTCCAGGTAACGCGTTTTTATATTTTTGACTGATGTAGTTTAATTCTGTCCTCAGAACTAATCAATCTGTGTTTACAAAGGGGCTAGCGTAAAGTTGACCATCCCCCAGACAATGCAGAGCACGCTATACATGCTGTCTAAGGTCTTGCCGCTCCTATCCACAAATATGCACCAAGCTCCCGCGACTAAAGTGCTAAAGCTGAATGTGAAGTAGTTCACCCATTCTGCCTAGACAGGCACATCTTCCCCGCTCAAACTGCACTTAAAACTCCCCAAGTAAAGCATGCCCTGATTCAATGACCATAAGATGAAATGATCTGGACTTTGCTGCATTTTTTGTTGTTTGCGCTGTAATTTAAGCTAGAATTAAATAGACTCGAAGATGCTTTGATTGAAAATAACAGCCGCAATGTGGCATATCAAAAAACTTGACTCTTTTTAACTGCCACTTTTCGCAGCTTGGATGCGTTTATGCTGACTCACTTAACACTGATTAACTTTGCCCTTGCCGATCACCTAGCCTTGGATATTGAAACTGGGTTTAACGTCCTAACTGGGGAAACTGGTGCAGGTAAATCCTTACTTTTAGATGCGCTTTCTGCCTGTTTAGGTGAACGTACCGATACCAATTATGTACGTTTTGGTGCAGATAAGGCTGATGTAACTGCCAGCTTTAGCTATCAGGAACACAGCCCCGAAGCACTATGGCTCAAAGAACATGAGTTAGCAGACGAGTCCGGAGAAATCCATTTACGACGTGTGATTTTTGCCACAGGACGCAGCAAGGCTTGGATTAATGGTCGTCCAAGTAGTTTGGCAGAGCTCAAAGAAATTGGGCGCTTGCTGGTACAATTGTATAGTCAGCATAGTCAGCAACAATTGCTTGAGCCGCCTTATCCAAAGCATTGGCTCGATCGTTATTATAATTTTTATGCGCCCTCCCAAGCGGTGCGTGATGCCTATAGCACTTGGCAAAAAAATATCCGTCAGCATCAAGCCGCACTGGATGCGCAAGCCACCCGTAAACAACGCATGGAAACGCTGAATTTACAGTTGGAAGAACTCGAAGACTTGGTGCAATTAGATTACAAAGAGATTGAGCAAGAGTTTGATCGTCTAAGCCACCATGAACATATCATGCAAGATTGTAGTTACAGTCTAAATGCGCTAGATGAAGCTGAACCGAATATCACCCAAGAAATTGCATCTATTATTCGACGCTTAGAATCACATGCAGGGCGTAGTGAGCAACTGTCTGAAATCTATAATTCGCTGCTCAATGCACAAAGTGAATTGGATGATGCAACAGCAAACTTGCGCCAATTTATTGACCGTCAAAGTTTTGACCCTGAGCGCATGGAAGAACTCAATCAGAAACTTGAGGTTTTCCATCGTTTAGCACGCAAGTATCGTACTCAACCTGAATTGCTCAAACAGGAATACGAAACATGGCAAGCCGAACTCACTGCGCTGCATGAATTGGAAGACCCTGAAACTTTGGCAGAACAAGTTGAAGTGGCGCATCAGGACTTTTTAGCCAAAGCACAGCATTTAGATGATATTCGTCGTGAGGCAGCCGCTCCATTGGCCAAACAACTGACTGAGCAAGTCAAACAATTGGCACTGCCTGAGGCACATTTTGAATTTAAATTTGAACCTCTGGAGCAAGTTTCTGCCGAAGGCTTAAGCTTTATTCAATTGCTATTTACCGCCAATAAAGGTATTCCAGCTCAACCTTTAGCGCGTGTGGCTTCTGGTGGTGAGTTATCGCGTATTGCCTTGGTGATGCAAGTTATGAATGCCGAAAAAACTGAAGCCGAAGTCTTGGTTTTTGATGAGATTGATGTCGGCATCAGTGGTGGTACTGCGGAAATTGTCGGACGCTTATTGGCAGGTTTGGCACAACATGTACAGATTTTATGTATTACCCATCAGGCACAAGTGGCGGCACAGTCCGATCAACATCTTTTAGTGAAAAAACGTCAAACTGACCCTGCCAGCAGCACCATTGTTGAATTAGAAGAAGACGAACGTATTTTAGAACTGGCACGCATGACGGGCGGTGTTGAAATTAGCGATACCACCTTGCAACATGCCAAACAATTACGTCAGTTGAAGTTTCAACAGGCTTAAAAAACCAACTCTGTCACAAAAAGAGCTTGGTGAAATCGCAAAGCTCAAGTAACGTGTACCCTAAAGGAATAGGTTTTTTCTAGAAGCAACTGTTTTTAAGGAGAATTGCTTAGGTGACCAAACAATATCTGACGCATCGCTGTCTCATTGCCCCGCCCGATATGAATGACGATTTTTTTGCAAATACCGTTATTTATTTGGCTCGTCATGATGAAGATGGTGCGCAAGGCATTATTATCAACCGTCCTTCTGGCATTCAGATCAAGGAATTACTGAATGATTTAGATATAGACGCCGATAATGTGCATCCTCACGAGGTTTTACAAGGTGGCCCATTGCGACCTGAGGCAGGTTTTGTTTTACACACTGGTCAGCCAACTTGGCATTCGTCTATTGCAGTGGGTGAAAACGTCTGTATTACCACCTCTAAAGATATTTTAGATGCGATTGCCCACAACGAAGGCGTAGGTCGCTATCAAATTGCGCTAGGCTATGCCAGTTGGGGCAAACAACAACTTGAACAGGAAATTGCGCGAGGCGACTGGCTGATTTGCGAATCAGACATGGACTTGATTTTTAATTTACCCTATGACGACCGCTGGGATGCTGCCTATCGGAAAATGGGCGTAGACCGCACTTGGTTATCTTCAGAGATTGGTCATGCCTGAAACATCATCAGCACAGAGCATTATGGCCTTTGATTTTGGTACACAAAAAATGGGCATGGCAGTGGGACAATCCCTGATTGAAAGTGCTAGCCCTTTGGCGCTGTTCCCGATGAAAGATGGCATTCCGCAATGGGATGCTCTGCTTAAAATTGTGCAACAACATCAACCCAACTTATTTTTGGTGGGTCTGCCTTTAAATATGGATGATAGCGAGTCTGAGCTATCTACCCGTGCACGAAAGTTTGCCAAACGTCTGCGTCACCAAACTAATATTCAAACGTTTATGGTCGATGAGCGTCTGACCACACGTGAAGCACGTGATGAACTTGAACACTATCAAGCACAAGGTCGGGGCAAAAAATTAGCGGCAGATAGTATTGCTGCAGCCTTGTTGATTGAAAGCTGGTATCGCGATCCGCAGGCAATCAATCCTTAAAGGCTAGTCCCAAAACAGCATTGATCGCTGGAATGCCTAAAGCCATCTGTAAAAAGTCTATTTGTTCGGCTATTTTTTGATATAAAGTAACATCATTCTTTTGGTGTGAATGAGTAAATCCGCATGGCACTGTCTAGCTTTGGCAAGATTCTCACGGTCTTAGACTTATTTTCGACCTCTCGTCCTGTGATTAATGTCGATACCATTAGTGCAGAACTCGGTTTATCTAAGCCCACCAGTTATCGCTATTTGAAAGAATTGGTGTCTGCAGAATTGCTACAACGCATGAGCGGCACCTCTGGCGATTACACCCTTGGGCCCAAAATTGCGGTATTAGATTATATTTCCCGCACCACAGACCCATTGGTCACCATCAGCACACCGTTTATGAAAAAAATTGCAGAACGTACCGAGTTTTGCTGTTTACTGACCCAGCTCAATCAAGATTCGTGTATTGATGTGCACCATGAAATTTTCAAAGACACACCATTACTCTCGTATGGTCGTGGTTGCCCACGTCCTGTCTATGTTGGCTCATCCCCTAAAATTATTATGGCGCACTTGCCCAAGCAAAAAATTTTAGACTATTACCAGCGTTTTTCTACTGAATTGGAACAGGTCAACTTTGCACAGAATGAAGACGACTTTTTGCAACAGATGCGCAAAATTAAAAAACAAGGCTATTATTTTTCAAATGGCGAACTGAGTGCAGAAATTGCAGGTTTGTCTGTCCCGATTCGCTTTTCATCTAAAGACGCACCTTATGCTTTAACGTTACTGGCTTCAAAAAACCGTTTTGAATTTGTGAATTTGCAAAAATTGATTGAAATTTTGCAGGATAATGCCCAACAAATTGAAAAACAGGTTGAAACCCTGAATACCGATTTAAGCCTAGATGTGAACTAGGCCTAGCATGGCAAAATTTTAATCTGAGGATGATCTTATTTAGAAACGCTATGAAAATAGCGAAAAGTGAGATTAATTCTGGGTTGTAAAATTTTACTCGATTTAATTAAAGCATGTTTCCAATGCTGCTGTGTTTGACCTCGCATCACCAGCAACTGACCACTCCGCAATAAAAGCTCCACTTTATTTGCCGTACGTTTATGCTTAAAGCTGAACTTACGGGTTGCACCAAAACTCAATGAAGCAATGACGGCGTTTTTCCCTAAATTTGGCTCATCGTCACTATGCCACCCCAAACCCTGCGTACCATCTTGATATAAATT
Source organism: Acinetobacter sp. A3 (assembly GCF_012371415.1). Lineage (NCBI taxonomy): Bacteria > Pseudomonadati > Pseudomonadota > Gammaproteobacteria > Moraxellales > Moraxellaceae > Acinetobacter > Acinetobacter sp. A3. Next base: position 40,345 of record NZ_JAAZQW010000002.1, on the reverse strand, counting down.
TGCCAAACACGAATTAAAGGGATGCCCCACCCAACGCTCAACTTGCTGTTTCAGTCGCCACAAGGCAGGTTGCCAAACATGAGCCTGCTTTAAAGCACCCGAATACCGATATTGATACTGTTCATCGCCATACCATGCCACTTGGCGCTGGGTCCGATAATACTGACCAAATAGCAGGCCTTCATCGGCTTGCCATGCCAAATGCTGTAAAAAATATTCCAAATAACGTGCGCTATGCTCTGCACTTAGCACTACGCCATAATCCTGAACAATACCATCGTAAGGCAACACATTGTCACATCGTTCAGGTGCAAACAATTCCAGATTCATGGCAACTCCAGTAATTAGCTTTGTTTAGCATCTAACTTAAACGTTAAACGAAAGATTGCACACAAAATGATACAGGATCTTGGCTTGTGAGTAGATGGCTTCATCCTTAGACTTAAAGCAAACCTGCTTATAAAAATAACAGCCTATGAATTTATGGAATTTGTTTCAGAAATTGCGTCCCTTTGTTCGTCCCTACCGAATGTTGGTGGTTGCAACCCTGATTTTGACCTTAATTGGCTCATTCACCGCCCAAGTCAATGCACTCACTTTACAATATGCAGTCGATAGCATTAATGCCTTAATTGAAGCAGGACAAGGACTTGCGGCAGGCTGGCATATCTTAATCACCATTTCAGCAATTTTACTGGGCAAAGAAATCATCAATGCCTTTGTGCAATTTGGGCAGAAGTTTTACGGTGAAAAACTACGTATTTTTGTCTCACAAGATTTAGCTCAAGGCATTATTGAAAAGTTTTTACGTTACCGTTTGGCTTTTTTTAATCAAGACAACAACCAAGCAGGCAAATTACAAACACGTATAGACCGCGGGATTGGTTCACTCACCCGCTTAGTCCAAATTTTCTTTATTGATATTTTACCGCTATTTACCAGTGCATTCGTGGCCTTAGGCTTGATGTATTATGCCAATGTATATGTAGGCTTGGTCGCTACAATTATTGTTCCGATTTATTTTTGGCTGACCTATCTGCAAGCGCAAAAGTTAGGCAGTTGGCGACGTAATTTGCGTGATGGACGTGAGAAAAAAAGCCAAGGGATTCTCAGCATCATTAACTCGATTACCGTGATTAAATCCTTTAACCGAGAAAGTATAGAGGCAGAAAAACAACTCACGCTGCAAAAAACACTCACGCATAACCAAATGCAAACCCGCCAAACCAGTTTTTTATTTGATGGTCTCAAAAGCTTTATTGAACAAATTGGGGTGGTGCTGATCATTATTTTAACGGCTTATTTTGTCTTGGATGGGCAAATGAGCATTGGCATGATCATGTATCACGTGTTGCTGTTTAGCAACGTTTCTGCGCCAATCCGTTCATTGCATCGTATTTATGATGAAGTGAATGATGCCATGATCTATTCAGAAAGCTTCTTCCAAATTCTGGAAGCCGATGATGAAATCGAGCCGAGTGGTACACAAAAGCCAGTCATTCGCGGGCAGTTTGACCTCAAAAACATTAACTTTTTTTACCCCAATGGACACCATGCACTCAAAGATATTCAGATGCAGATTCAACCCAATAAAATTACCGCTTTGGTCGGCTTGTCTGGGGCGGGAAAATCGACTCTGATTAGTTTATTAGATAAATTCTATGAACCGCAAAATGGTACGATTCAACTCGATGGAATAGACATACAACAGATCGACACCCAGTATTTACGTGATCATATTGGCTTGGTCTTACAAAAGAATCATATTTTCCAAGGCTCTATTTTTGAAAATATTCGTTATGGCAAAACCGACGCCAGTTTAGAAGATGTCATACAGGCTGCCAAAAAAGCCTCTATTCACGAACAAATTTTACAATTACCACAGGCTTATGATGCAGATGCCCTGATGCTTTCTGGTGGTCAGCAACAACGGATTGCCTTGGCTCGAATGTTCCTTAAAAATCCGCCAATTATTTTTTTAGATGAACCCACCGCAAGTCTGGATGCTATTGCAACTGAACAAATCAAGCAAAGTCTGGATGAAATCAAACAGGGACGCACGGTCATCATCATTTCACACAGCTTATCGCAAATTATTGATGCCGATTACACCTATGTCATGAAGGAGGGCAGAATTGCAGAACATGGTGAACATGACACGCTTTATCATCAAAATGGGGTCTATAAAGAAATTTTTGATGCGATGGCAAAGAACTTAAATATTGAAAAAATTGCCAAAACCTTTGAAGACGATGCCGAAGAAGAAACTCATAGCTAATAAAAAAGTGCTTCAGGATGGAAGCACTTTTTTATGAGGAAGCTCTGTTTAAAGCCTGCTTTAAGGCTGTTTCAAATACGGCCAAGCAGCTTTTAAGTAAATAAACATCGACCAAAGCGTTAAAATCACAGCGGTATAAAGCAGTAAATACGCCAACATTTCTAAAGGTTGCCAGTTCAATAAAAATACTGAAATTGCAATCATTTGAAATGCAGTTTTGTATTTACCTACAGTAGACACGGCCACACTTGTACGTGCGCCCAATTCGGCCATCCACTCACGCAATGCAGATACAGTAATTTCACGAGAAATAATTACAATCGCAGCAAAAGCCATAGAAATAGTGGGTTGCCATTGCACCAACACAATCAATGCCGCAGCCACCATCAGTTTATCTGCTACAGGGTCTAGGAAACGCCCAAATGCAGAAGTCTGATTTAAAGAACGTGCCAAATAGCCATCAAACCAATCTGTAACAGCAGCGATCACAAAAATAGAAGTCAGCAGAATATGACGTGTCATACCGCCATCGTAACCATTTACGCCCATTGCAGGCGGCCAATAAGCCACCAACAAAAATACAGGAATCAAGGCGATTCGAGCCAAAGTTAATATATTTGGAATGTTCAGGATACGACCTGTTGTCATAGACACCGCCAATGTTTCCCCTCTATACGCTGTTCATTCACAAGTTTTTGAGGATTTGTCATCGTGAATAGGCTTCACTTTATACGAAATGGCAGAATGTGTCACTAGGCAAACACGGTGATGGTCTGTCGGGCAATTGCAATCAAACGATTCTGCTCATCCCAAAGGTGTGCGTATTCGGTGGCATAACCATGACTGGCATGATCGGTAAATACTTTATATTTCATCCAGTCATGTAACTGATTTTGCAAAGGATTGACATAGGTTACATGCCACGTCAAAGAGCTGGCAGGTGCAAGTTGACTAAACATCGGCAATACCCCAGGTGGCCACATATCAAATGCCACCATTAAATCTGCAATATTCATGGCGCGATTGCTGTGCTGTTCAGGCTTAAAGCGCATCCACCCTGCAAAATCAGGTTTATGGCTGGCACTGAATGGATATTGCCCTTCTGCCCAGACCAAATCCATTTGCTGAAAACACTCAGGTGCTAGGGGGTGATGCTGCGTGACGGGTAATTCACTGATAGGTGCAAAGTTTGGTGCAGTACGTTCTTGCTGCACCACAATACTAGATTCACGTGCTACGCCAAAACTGGCAATCAAAATGCTTTGTACGGCATCATCCTGCCACAAACGCACCTCAATGCTAGTGACTGACTTACCCTGCCGCAGAATTTCAGCTGTAAGACGTGCCCGACCTTGTTGTACAGGTCCAACAAAAGTCACGCTGCTACTGAGTAAGCGCTTTTCAGGATCAGCAATACAATACTGAGCTTTTTGCATCATCAAGCCTGCCACCAACCCACCATAAATGGTGCGTCCTTGTAACCAACCCTGCGGAATATCGATCCATTCTTGTTCGGCAATGGCCTGATAGGTCTGTAGCAACGACATGGTTTTTCCTTAAGCGATGATGTTGTCGATATTACAGCGTTTCGATTGGATGTGAATGTTCAATGACGGCAGAGTCAATGCGCTTTTTTGCTATTTACCTTTGCAGAAATACTGCTTTTATGGATAAAACCATCACTCATGCAGCACTTTATAAATAGTACGTGCCATCACCTCGCCCAGTCCTGGCACTAAGGTCAGCTCTTTTTCAGAGGCTTTAAGTACCCCTTGGATGCCACCAAAATGCGTGAGCAAATCACGACGACGTTTTGGCCCTAAACCCGGAATCACTTCTAGTACCGATGAACCACGCTTTTTATCACGTTTGGCACGGTGTTTGGTAATCGCAAAACGGTGTGCTTCATCACGTACCTGCTGAATCAGATGCAAGGCTTTATGGTCTTCAGGCAACTGAATTTTATTGCCATCGGTAAAATGCAGGGTTTCTAACCCGGGTTTACGTCCTTCACCTTTAGACACCCCTATCATAAAGGCATCTAGCCCTAATTCCTGCATGACTTCCATCGCCATATTCAACTGCCCTTTACCGCCATCAATCAGCAATAAATCGGGCAACATGGCTTTTTTATAACGACGAGTCAGCGCTTGACGCATGGCGGCATAATCATCTCCCGCCTGAATATCCTGAATGGAAAATTGTCGATAATCACGTTTGCGAATGCCACCACTGTCAAACACCACACAAGATGCCACTGTGTCTTCGCCCATAGTGTGTGAAATATCAAAACATTCAATCCGATCAATAGGCCGGCCAACCACTTGCTCAAGCTGATAAAAACGCTCGTTTAATTCAAAGTGATTGGCCAATTTACCTTTAATGGCATGCTGCACATTCATTTCTGCCAGCTCTTGCCACTCGGCACGGGTTTCACGCACCTTATGCTTAATCTGGACTTTTTTATCGAAGTGTTGCTGTAAGGCTTGTTCTAACTCTTTGCAATCTGCTACATCCACATTCACAATCAATTCAGCAGGAATTTCATCGGCCACCTGAAAGTAAAAGTTGGCAATAAAGTCGGCCAGCATTTGCCCTAAATCATCACCTAGCATGTCTGGAAAATAACTTTTCCCACCCAGCATTTTGCCATTTCGCACATGCATAATTTGCACGCAGGTCACCCCTGCCTGATGTGCAATGGCAATAATATCGGCCTCACCTTTGAGCTTATAAATGGCTTGCTGTGCCTGCACATCACGTAGCAATGCCATACGGTCACGGTAAAAGACCGCTTTTTCAAACTCCAATGCTTCGGCAGCGGCTTCCATTTTGCTAATCAATTGCTGATTCAGCTCTTTACTGTCGCCCTGTAAAAAACGGATCGAATTATTGACATCTTCTTTATATTCTTCGGGTGAAATCAGTCCCACACACGGCGCCGAACATCGCTTGATCTGATATTGCAAACATGGGCGCTGCCGCTGGGCAAAATAACTGTTTTCGCACTGCCGCACATTAAACAACTTTTGTAACACCACCAAAGTATCACGAGCATTATAGGCACTCGGATAAGGCCCAAAGAATTTCCCGACCTGATGCTTGCCTTTGCCACGTCCACTGGCAATACGTGGGTATGGCTGATCTGCCGAGACAAAAATGTAAACATAAGACTTATCATCACGCAGCATAATATTGTACGGTGGGCGATGCAGCTTAATCAGATTTTGTTCAAGCAATAAGGCCTCAGTTTCCGAACGCACCACCAAAGTTTCAATATCATAAATACGTGCAACCAAGGCTTGAGTTTTCGGATGCTCAATGGTCTTAATAAAATAACTCGACACACGATTTTTTAAGTTTTTGGCTTTGCCCACATACAACAACTCTCCGTCTTTACCCAACATACGGTACACCCCAGGCAACTGGGTCATGTTTGCCAAAATTTTCTCAATATGCTCACGTGCGTTTGGGTTCACGAGTCATCCTATAATCGCTGCATTGTCTACATGATGTGATGCTTCAGCTGACTTTTTCAAGCTTTATCCTGTAGCCAATTACAGGATCTATCCACAAAAACAATCAACTCAGTGCTAAAAGCGATTAGTTCACAACACAAGGTTTGCTATGCTCAGGCATCTTGTCAGCAAAACAAAGGTGCAGGATGACGACCACGCAACACGGCCTACATATTATTCAACCCGCGACCTCCAAACCCACCCGTCCTAATCTACACAACTCTGAAAAAGATCGCCTGATTGGTCAACCACGCTTTCATTTTGAACCTGCACACGTCATGCAGTTGTTGCGTCAGCGGATTATTGGACAAGATGCTACACTGAATGAAATTGAAAAAATGCTGTATGTGGTCAAGGCCGATTTTTCCAGTACAGAACGACCACTTTCTGTGACCTTAATGCTTGGCCCAACAGGTGTGGGAAAAACTGAAACAGTACGCCTGATAGCCGAAGCCATTTACGGCCGTCCCGATGCTTTCTGCCGTATCGATATGAATACCTTGGCGCAGGAACATTATGCTGCAGCACTGACAGGTGCACCACCCGGTTATGTCGGCTCCAAAGAAGGACACAGTTTATTTGACGAAACTGCCATTGCAGGCTCACATACCCGTCCAGGCATTATGCTATTTGATGAGCTGGAAAAAGCTTCAACTGAAGTGCTTCGTGGCTTAATGAATGTGTTAGATACAGGCAAACTGACCCTAACTGCAGGCACCAAAACCATCGACTTTCGCAATTGCATGATTTTTATGACCAGCAATGTGGGGGCACAGGCGGCACAGCAATACTTGGATAAACTAAATTTGTTGCCGCAAAAATTACAGCAACTGTGCCTAACACGCATGCCAACTCAACGAATCATTGAAAAAGTCATGCAACGCAGATTTGACCCTGAATTTTTAAATCGGATTGACCGCAGCTTGCATTATCAGGCTGTATCTGCCGATGCTTTGCCACAACTGGTTGAAATTGAGTTGGAAAAATTAAATCGTCGCCTGCAACATCAGCAGCGCCAAGTTCAGCTAACAGCTTCAGCCAAAGCATATTTTTATCAAGGGCATGATATTCGTTACGGCGCTCGGCATTTGGGGCGCAAAATCCGTACCGAGCTAGAACCCATTTTAGCGCTGTATTTTTTAAGCTATCCTGAACGGACAGAGCTATGTCTGGATTGCAATGCAGGCGCATTACACATTCAAATAGATTGATCTTTGGTTGAGGATGATAATGCTCATCCTCAATGCTTTGACACTTATATGCCGTGATATGTATGGGCGATGCTTTCAAATTCTGCAGATTAGTCAGTAATTTCTATTCCCAATGCCTGACTAAACTTGGCTTGATCTTTAGGTGAAACCAATACAAATTTTGACTGCCCTGCTTGCACATAATCAATTTTTAAACGTTTTAAAGATAAGGCGGGTGATGCCACAGAATTATTGGTTTTAGATATTTTCTGAATATTGGCACGTGGAATATCCCACTTTAAAAACATACAGCGAATCTGCAAGCGTTCTGCATCGACCTGATAGCGAGTATTAAAAATAGGCCACCACAACACAAAAATTGTGATGATATATACCCCCGTATGTACTGGAAATGCAGGCATCGTGCCTTTGGCATACATGGTCAGCAATAATTGAATTAATAAGCCTGACATACAAATCACAAAGGCCAAGACCCACCAATCTTTTTTAGAACGAAACGTTTGCATAAATTTTCCCCTAAGTTGCTTCATTCTATACATAAAAGCAGCGTGAAATTGAAGCCTGAAACTGAAATTATGGAAAAATGCCATAAAAAAACGCCCCGAAAGGCGTTGTGATGATTTAAAACAGATAAGGACGAATAAAAATCAGGAAGAAAATACCTAACATCAAAAACCATTTTAGGAAGTAATACAGACGGCTATTTCTGGCCTTTAAGGCTTTGGCTTTTAATCGTACTTGGTAAACATAACCAAAGACTTTATTTAAGCCGCCCGTTTGGTCACCTGCTTCATTCGGAGAACTGGCTGCAGTCATGACATTCTTACCAAACCAGTGATTAAACTTTTGCATCAAGCGTGATTTTAACGGACGCTCAACATCGGCAAAGAAAATAATACGGTTTTGATCAGTGCCATTTTCGGCATAGTGAATATAGGTTTCATCAAACACCACACTTTCACCATCACGCCATGAATATCGCTCACCATCTACATCAATAAAGCAGCGCTCATCATTTGGTGTCATCAGTCCCAAATGATAACGTAACGAACCTGCGTACGGGTCACGATGACGCACCAAGCGGCTGTCGGGTGCAAGCTCGGTAAACATGGCTGCTTTAATACTTGGCAAGGTTTTTAATAAAGCTGTGGTTTTTGGGCATAATTCTGCTGCAGATGGGTGTGCCGAGTCATACCATTTTAAATAAAAACGCTTCCAGCCTGTTTTAAAGAATGAGTTAAAACCCAAGTCATCGTAGGTACTTGAGGCTTTAATGCCACCCTGCTCATACAGAGCCTTGGCTTCATCACGAATCATTTCCCAATTTTCATCCAGTACTTTTAAATCTTGAAAGTACTGCGTGTCGATATACGGTCGATTCGGCACTTTTGAAAACAGATACATTAAATAGTTAATCGGTGCCAAAATCGTAGAATGGTCAAAGAACTGACGATAAAAACTATGACGCACCTTACCACGCTGTTGAATATACAACGCTGAAGCGATAAAAATCGCCAAAATAATCCACTTCAACATAGAACAACCAAAGTTGTTGAACACAACTCAAAATTTAAAATGCCGAATATTTTAGCCAATTTGCCGCAAGCGGTCATGTCCAAAAATAGAACACAGCATTGCAGCTGCTAATTTTTTCTACAGATACTGCTCAAAGTTTTGCTGGAATTACCGTGAATTGACTTTTCTGCCGAAAATAGCATCGCAATACTGTATTATTTTTAAGCTTTTCAAGGATTCACCTGCAACTGTTCAAAATTAAAAATAAAATAGAAAACAAACACTTTCATAGAACTTTAAAAAAACAGTTTTAAAATTAGGTCAAAAAGCAATTCAATGCTGCGATAAAAATCATGACCCTTGCGTCACGGCTTGATACAACTTGCTATATTTTTTTTCGATATAGTTATCGTAAGATTAGCGAGGCATATATGTGTGCAGGACTATCGCACACGCTTCATAACATCAACTTAGAAGTCCTCCAAAATAAAGGAGATCAGGCATGATCCACGCTGGCAATGCCATTACCGTCCAAATGCTTTCGGACGGAATTGCAGAATTCCGCTTTGACTTACAAGGTGAGTCGGTCAACAAATTTAACCGTGCAACGATTGAAGACTTTAAAGCTGCGATTGAGGCTGTTAAAGCAAACAATGAAGTGAAAGGTTTAATCGTCACTTCTGCGAAATCAACCTTTATCGTGGGTGCAGACATCACCGAATTTGGTGCAAACTTCGCTCAAGGCGAACAAGCCATTGTGGATTGGGCATTGCCTGTTCACGACATCTTCAATGCTTTTGAAGATTTAGACATTCCTAAAGTTGCTGCGATCAATGGTATGGCATTGGGCGGTGGCTTTGAAATGTGTTTGGTATGTGACTACCGTGTAATGTCTGACCAAGCACAAGTGGGCTTACCAGAAATTAAACTGGGTATTTTCCCAGGCTTTGGTGGTACGGTACGTTTAAGCCGCGTTATTGGTATCGACAATGCCGTTGAATGGATGGCAATGGCGAACCCTAAACGCCCAGATGCTGCACTCAAAGATGGTGCTGTAGATGCCGTAGTTGCTGCAGACAAATTGCAAGATGCTGCGCTTGATTTGGTTAAACAAGCCATTGCAGGTCGTTTGGACTGGAAAGCAAAGCGTCAGGAAAAATTAGACCCTGTTAAATTGAACCCACTTGAACAAATGATGGCGTTCAACACAGCAAAAGGTGCGGTACTGGCAAAAGCAAACCCTGCACAATACCCTGCGCCAAAATTGATGCTTGATTCTTTACAAGCCGGTGCAAGTTTACCACGTAACGAAGCACTTAAAGCTGAAGCTGAAGGCTTTGCTAAAGCGGCTGTAACACCACAAGCAGGTGCGTTGATTGGTTTATTCATCAACGACCAAGTGGTGAAGAAAACTTCTAAGAAATATGAAAAAGGTGCACACCCTGTCAACCAAGCGGCTGTGCTAGGCGCGGGTATCATGGGTGGTGGTATTGCTTACCAAGCGGCAAGCAAAGGCACACCAATCATCATGAAAGACATTGGTAATCCTCAACTTGCTTTGGGTATGAAAGAAGCCAATGGCTTATTGACCAAACAAGTTGAACGTAAAAAGTTAACCCCTGCAAAAATGGGTGAAACTTTGGCACGCATCCGCCCAACTTTAAGCTACGACGAGTTTAAAGAAGTGGATATCGTGATTGAAGCTGTGACGGAAAATCCAAAAATCAAAGGCATTGTACTGAAAGAAACTGAATCTAAAGTACGTGAAAACACGATTATTGCATCGAATACATCGACCATTTCAATCACGCGTTTGGCTGAAAACCTAGAGCGTCCTGAAAACTTCGTCGGTATGCACTTCTTTAACCCAGTGCACATGATGCCATTGGTTGAAGTAATCCGTGGTGAAAAAACTTCTGCTGAAGCGATTGCTACCACTGTTGTTCTTGCTCAAAAAATGGGTAAAACACCAATTGTTGTAAACGACTGCCCAGGCTTCTTGGTAAACCGCGTATTGTTCCCTTACTTCGGTGCATTCGACTTATTACTTAAAGATGGCGCAGACTTCCAACAAGTCGACAAAGTCATGGAAAAATTCGGCTGGCCAATGGGCCCTGCATACTTAATGGACGTGGTCGGTATTGACACGGGCGTTCACGGTGCAGAAGTTATGGCAGAAGGTTTCCCTGACCGCATGAAGCCTGACTACAAAGGCTCTATCCAAGTCATGTACGAAAACAAACGTCTTGGTCAAAAGAATGACGTTGGTTTCTACAAATATGAATTGGATCGCAAAGGCAAAAAAGCCAAAGTGGTTGATCCAACTGCATACGAGCTTGTGGCATCTGTTGCAACTGCTGAAAAACGTGAATTTGATGCACAAGAAATCATTGACCGTATGATGCTGGCTTTCTGTAACGAAACTGTTCGTTGCTTAGAAGACAACATTGTAGCGACACCATCTGAAGCAGATATGGCGATGATTATGGGTGTAGGTTTCCCTCCATTCCGCGGTGGTCCATGCCGTTACATCGACCAAACAGGTGTTGCTGAATACGTTGCGCTTTGCGACAAATATGCACACTTAGGAAAAGCTTATGAAGCGCCACAAATGTTGCGTGACATGGCTGCTAACAACAAAAAATTCTACGGTTAAGGAGCAACGTGAATGGCTACTTTAAATCCACGTGACGTTGTCATCGTTGATGGCGTACGTTCAGCAATGGGTAAAACCAAAAACGGTATGTTCCGCAATGTACGTGCTGACAGCCTATCGGCTGAATTGGTTCGTGCTTTAGTTGCTCGTAACCAGTTTGATGTTAACGAAGTTGAAGATGTGATCTGGGGCTGTGTCAACCAAACCCTAGAACAAGGCATGAACATTGGCCGTAATATTGCGTTATTGGCTGATCTTCCAAAAACTGTTGCAGGTCAAACTGTAAACCGTCTGTGCGGCTCTTCAATGCAAGCCATCCACACGGCTGCGGCACAAATTGCAACTAATCAAGGTGATATTTTCATCATTGGTGGTGTAGAGCACATGGGCCACGTAGGCATGATGCACGGTATCGACATCAACCCTGCTGCATCTAAGCACTATGCCAAAGCATCTAACATGATGGGCTTAACTGCTGAAATGTTGGGCCGTATGAATGGTATTTCGCGTGAAGAGCAAGATGCGTTTGGTGTGGAATCTCACCGCCGTGCTTGGGCTGCAACGCAGGAAGGTCGTTTTAAAAACGAAATCATTGGCATTGAAGGTCATGACGCAAACGGCTTTAAACAGCTTTGCGACATTGACGAGGTAATTCGTCCTGATGCCAACCTTGAAGCATTCCAAGCGTTACGCCCTGTATTTGATCCGAAAGGCGGTACAGTAACTGCAGCAACATCTTCAGCATTGTCTGATGGTGCATCTGCAATGCTACTTATGTCTGCTGAACGTGCACAAGCTTTAGGTTTAAAACCACGTGCTGTGATTCGCTCTATGGCAGTTGCAGGCTGTGATGCAGCTATCATGGGTTACGGCCCTGTACCTGCAACGCAAAAAGCACTGAAGCGTGCAGGCTTATCAATTGCCGACATTCAAACTTTTGAATTAAACGAAGCATTTGCTGCACAAGGTTTGTCTGTACTGAAAGGCTTAGGCATTTATGACAAGCAAGACCTTGTTAACTTGAACGGTGGTGCAATTGCACTCGGTCACCCATTGGGCTGTTCAGGTGCGCGTATTACCACTACGTTGTTAAACGTAATGGAACAACAAGATACGCAAATCGGTCTTGCGACCATGTGTATCGGTCTTGGTCAAGGTATCGCGACCATTATTGAACGTGTGTAATTTGTTTTAAGCAATAAAAAATCCTCGCAATATGCGGGGATTTTTATTTTATTGTTTTCAGAATTTATAATTTTAAGATTTTATTCTTTTGCATAGTTATATTTGAATATAAATGCTTGATCACGCAACTAAATCAGCAACTCCCCCATCAACCAAGTCATATAACGGTCTTTATCCATAAAGTCTGGCGCACTACCTGTATCTAGACAGTAATATTGCTGATTAAATTCAATCACGATTTGTTCAGTTTGATGCCAGTCTTCAATCAAATGAAAGTGCTGATTGAAAAAGAAACGGTTTTTTCCCCAATTATTTAAGTTTTCCAGTTTAGGGTAGTTTCTATTTTCTAGAAATTGTAAATACAGTTGTTGAATGTCATCAAAGACTTGAATGTTGTTCATCTCAAACCTGCCTATACCAAGCTGTTAAATCAACAGGCTCAGTCTAGGCAAGACAGTTGAACAGCAGATGACATTCTTTTGACAATTTGATGTAAGTGTTTAAAACAACTGCACTATAACTTGGCTTGCAAAGCACGTTGATGATGCTGACTGATTTGCTGCATTTGGTGATTTAATTGCACAATTTCTTGATAAACCGTATTAAATTCTTTTAATGGTGCATCTTCATAAAACATGAAAGTCTTATTTTTCAGCTCCCATTTATTATTTTTTAAAATGGCAAATAACACATAAGCTTTGCCCAAGTTCTGTTTTTCCAACTCATACAAAGCATGTCCCTGATCATTATGGCGGCTTTCAATTAAAGATTCTGCCAAATGACGGCGTAAACTGTTGTCAATGGGCAAGGCCTCAATTTGCTCCAATGCCATTGCTTCATGTTGTTCTAAATGCTCCTGATACAATTCCACCATAGCACGTACTTGTGCCAGCATGGCTTCGGTGTCAGCATAGTCCTGTTTTTTATCTTCAGCCAAACGCTGTGGATCTAAAAACTGATCCCAATTTAAAGCTTTGAGTTCACGCAAATAGCTATTTCTAGCTTCAGCACTTTGTACCATATGGCTCAGCACAAAACTGGCCATGACCTGATAATCACCCTCTAAGCGTGAGTCTTGTACATTAATCTGAATCGGTTTAGACCAATCCTGTGCCTGTACAAAAATCTGTTCCGCTTTTTCATAAATCACGTTTTGATAGGCGTGTAATTGCGTCACTTGTTTTTGCTGACTGCTGTATTGATAAAACATCCACCCAAAAATAATAACCGTTACACATCCAATGATTAGCACTATCCGTCGCATGAGTGCCCTCTTATTTTTAATATTTGCTTTATCTTACCGTGAAGCCCATCACATTTGTATAGATTTCATACTTATTTTATAACTAAGCTATTGGAATATACCAATTTCTATTTGACCAGACACTCAAAAACAATTTTCCTTGAACTTACTGCTTTAAATTTTGTACGGCATCCCCATCTTAGTAAAAAATAGAATTTGAGATTTTTCATGCGCGTTGATATTTGGTCAGATATTGTTTGCCCTTTTTGCTACATCGGGAAAAAACGTTTAGAAGCTGCAGCTCAAGAGGCAGGTGTGGAATTAGAAGTGCACTGGCACAGTTTTGAACTTGATCCAGATGCCCCACCTCGTCAGGAAGTTTCCAATTCTGAACGCTTGGCACAAAAATATGGTCGTAGTGTAGCCGAAGTTGAAGACATGCAACGCAATATTGCTGAAATGGCCAAAGCTGAAGGCATTGACTTTCAATGGGAAAATGCCAATTCAGGCAATACCTTTAACGCACATCGCTTGGTGCATTTGGCGCAAAGTAAGGGCTTGGGCAATGAAGCCAAAGAAGCGTTTTTCTATAGTTATATGACGCAAGGTCTTGCTATTGGTGAGCGTGAAACACTGGAAGATGTGGCAGCACGAATTGGTCTAAATCCCGTAGAAGTGGATGATGTGCTCAATTCAGATGAGTATGCAGATTTTGTTAAATTTGACCAAGAAGTTGCCCGTGATCAATTGAAAGTCACAGGTGTACCATTTTTTGTATTTGATCAACGTATTGCTTTGGCAGGTGCACAACCCCGTGAAGTGTTTTTGCAAGTCATGCAAAAAGCCTTAGAAACAGCACAAAATCTAGACATTGAAGATGCTGCAAGCTGTGATAGCGAACAGTGTGATTTGCCTGAGCCTAAAGCTTAAGTATGAAATATAGGCTATGCTAAATAGCGCTATTTCTAAAAACTTAGACCTACAAAAAAATCCCGAAACGGGATTTTTTTGTGCTTTTAAGCGATTTAAATATTATTCAACCAAAAAGCTAATTTTTAAATTTACACGATATTCAGTAATTTTATTGTCTTTAATCACCACTTTTTGTTCATTAATCCAAGCACCTTGGACATTCTTAACCGTTTCCGTCACTTTGGCGATGCCTGTCTGAATGGCATCTTCAAAACTTTTTGCACTACTTGAATTAACTTCTACTACTTTTGCAATTGCCATGATGGTCTCACTGTCCTTTATCGTTATTGGAGATTCATCATAGAATAAAAATGCAGCATTTTTGCTATTGTTTAACCAATCACAGCCAAAACATTACATGTTTTCACAGTGCCAAAAATTGACATAAATTTTCTGTTATTACATTTGCTTAAAATTGAATTTTGTTAATATCTCAATCACTTAAAGCAGCACTAAAAACTAGAGTTAAAACTCTAATACATTGTTTTATATTGTTATTTTTATAAAAATTGCCGAAACGATCATTTTGTAAATTTCAAACTTTGTTATGATTCATGTGAATTTTTTATTTCACTTTATCTCCCTCACCTCCCCTTTCTATGTATAGACATAGAAATGTTGAATGGACATTCTCATGAATATGCTTAAATCTGTTTTAGTGGTTTCAATTTTGGCTATGGCTGCAAATGTTTCAGCTCAAATTGTACATGTACCCGATTTTCCTACAAAAAAAGCTGCGACTGAAACCGTTGCTTCTGAAGCAGCAACCTCAGAAACAGCAGACAAGAAAGCAGCCTAAGTTTTCTAGTTACTGCATGGCGTAACAAACCATTTTATCTCCCATTCTTTTCTCTCCCAAAAAGCAGCTGTCATCAGCTGCTTTTTTTATATGCTGAGTGAAATAAAAGAGAGCTGCTTTCAAACTGAATATAAGTTAAATCTCATCCTATTTAAGTTCAAATTGGCTTTTTAAAGCCATGCTTTGCATTCAGTCTCAGAAAATTTTCAATATTTGTTATAGAAACACCGCACTTTTTGTCAATAATGTCAAAAAAAGCACAAAAGCTGACAATTTTTTGCATGTATTTTTTTATTAAATGCCTATAATTAAACTGATTTGTTTTCATTGCTTTAGCCAATGCCTATGCAACAACTTCAAGCACTTATACAAAAGAAAATTTCACCACAAGACATTGATGTGAATCATTTGGTTGAGTTAGCCAAGCGCTACCCTCAACCACAATCGGCTGAATATAAACTGATCGAGCTGGCCTTGAATATCGTCTTGGCCAGCTATTTAGAAAAAGCGCAACAACATATTTAAGTGTGCATCTATGAATACATTAGAAAAATCACTGCTTATTAAAGAATTACATGATTTAACCAGTGCGTTATCACTTAAAAAATTAAGTCTGTACGAAACTGCCAAAGCTAAAACACGCATCAAAGAAATTTTTATGCGCTGTGATGAACCTATTTTTCAAAAACAATTGCTCGCATTTAAAACACAGCTTGATCCTATTCAGACGGCACAGGAATTTGCACAACAAAGCTTATATGCACAGTCTTTCCGTGGGGTTTTTACTCAAGTTGAAGAATTGGAAACTGCACTGTATCAACAGCCTGAGTCTGGCTGGGCGATGCTGTATCACGCCCGTACAGGTTGGCAAATTTGGTTAATTCCTGCAGAAAATCGCAGCGCATTACTCAGTGAATTTCAAGATTTAGAACAGACGTATCGCTGGCTGTTAGAACAACAGCAACAGTACAACTGCCTAAAAATAGATGCTGAACTCAACCAAGTGACTCAGCTTGCTCAATTACAAGCAGCAGAGCAACAGATACCACAAGTTCTACCAACCGTGGCTGTGGCAGAAGCAGATACAAATAGCACAACGGAGAACATGATTAGTTTTGATCTGATCACAGAACCTACACTTGTCTCCAAGGCTGACTCTCTACAAATAGAGCGTACAGAAGCTAGCCAACCAGAAATGGCACTTGAGCCTATTGAAAATCAAGTTATTGCGACACCAATAGTAAGCGAAGCAAACGATAACACTGATACCACATCAGCCTTACTGAGTACTGCTCAAGCTACAGCAATCGTAAAGCCAAGCTCAAATAAAGTAAAAAGTTTGCAATTAAATCAATATGATTGCCCAATTTCCGCATTAAACTTAGTGCAAAACGAATCCGCTGAGCTATATCGGGTGTTTGTTCCCGAAGTTCCTGAACTCACTCAATATGCCGATGTGGTGGTGCATCTGTCTACGCCAGAAGAAGATCAACAACAGGTTTTGGCTCGTGCCGTTTATGTGGCTGAACAAACCGATCTTCATGGGAAATTCGTCAAATATGTAGTCTTGCTCGGTGCTTTAGATCAAATGCAGGCCATTCGGCTGATGCGCAGTTTCTGTCAACAGTTTGAACATGAACTTGCTGCAGTCAGTGAAATATCTTGGGAAAAACTACAGTCTCATTTATTTGACTTTGATCGTTTATTTGAATGTTATAGCCACACTGCACAAGTGGTTTGGCAACAAGAAAATTATTTTCCTTTTATTCCGGTACAACATGTTCATGCCACAAAATTCATTCAGTTTGAAGAAAGTGAAGCACAAAGTCAGACGCCTTTAATTTTATTGAAAGAGCGCCAAAAAATTCGCCTGATTCATGGGCAAAAGCGCTTGCAACTCTCACGCACAGAGCAGGCCGTTCCGCATATCCTACTTGACCGTCAACACGGTATTAGCTGGCAAATGATTCAAAAAATCATTTCACAATTACAACAACCCATTGATGCGTTACAACTCTGCCAAGCGATTCAAATGCATCAGGAAAACTAAAACAGATACTCAAATAAACCTTTGTATTATGATTTTGTAGCTAGGGCTTGCTTTTATCTGACAGATTTTCAACACTAACGAAAATAGCTTAAAGATCAGTAAATAATGTCAAGAATAAAGCATACTTCACCCTTTATATTAAGCTGTCTCTTGAGTGGGGTTACTGGCATTACATTTGCCCAAGAATCTAACCAAATCACTGTAGATACAGCTACGGCAACACCGCCTTATGAGCTGCCTGTGGTTCCGCCAGGTTCGGTAGAAAAAAACAATTTTTATTACACTATTCCACGTTGGGTGGATGCAACACCTACCATTTTACCGGAACAGTCCAATGACCCGATTGTACCCAGCACAGCTGATACTGAGCATTTAACATGGTTTGACCAACGTCAAAAAAAGATTCGTCTTTGGGCAGATAAAACAGCGCATAAACTTGACAACTGGTTTGGCGAGCCGAGCCCCGAAGATCCCGCATCTGCTACGTTACGTGTTTTAGTGGATAGCCGTTGGGATAAATATAATGATTACGAGGTCAAACCACGTATTCGGGGTAAAATCGATTTACCTACGCTTGAAAAGAAACTCAGTGTGGTTTTTGGTGATGACTCTCTCGATAACGAATTGCAAAATAACGTAGCCATTACCAATGAAAACCCTGCCAATGCTGGAGACAAAACAGTCGATGGTAAACGTAGCCGTGAAGACAACAGCTCTTTAGCCCTGCGTTGGTCTAATTTTGCCGAACGCCTGCCTTTCGAGACTGATGCCGATTTGGGGGTGCGTTCAGGCGATGATATTTATGTGCGTTTAAAAGCCTCTAAAGATTGGACGCTGGAAAATGATTTCTCGTTCCATGCCGAACAAATTTATCGTTATGGTATCGACAGCGAAAACTATCTCAGAACCAACTTAGAACTTATCCATGCGCGTCCTGATCATGCCTTTTTATCCAATCAATTCAGCCTGACTTATGCAGATGCACAAGAGGATGATTTACGTTGGGATAACTACACCTTTAGACAACACCAATTCTTTGCAGGTAACCGCTTTAACTACGGTGTTTATACGGGTGGTTATTACCATGATGATGACTTACGTTTAAACAGTTGGGGGCCGTTTATTTCTTGGCGCCAACCTTTTTTACGTGAATGGTTCTTTATTCAGGGTGATGTCAATTATTTGAATGATGATCGCGAAGATCGTAATCATTATTTAGGGGCTTTAGTTCGTTTAGAAGCTATGTTCTAAACGATCTACTTCTTAAAATCCTACAGCCTCCCATAAAAACCAAGCCCTGATGTCGTCAGGGCTTGGTTTTTTCCACTGATTCACCGCATGCCACACAGTGAATCAAGTTTAAAACAGAGTTTTAACAACTTATTTTAATAATAAACTGTTAATGCGTTTCACATATTCAGCCGGGTCTTCAGGTAAACCACCTTCAGCAATCACAGCCTGATCAAAAATCACATGCGCCAAATCATCAAACTGATTTGAAGCCTGTAACTTTTGCACCAATGGATGTTCAGGATTGATTTCCAAAATTGGTTTGCTCTCAGGTACAGGCTGACCTGCATCTTTCAACATACGAATCAATTGTGGCGACAGCTCACCTTCACCTGTCACCAAACATGCAGGTGAATCCACCAAACGGGTAGTCACACGTACTTCTTTGGTTTTAGCACTTAAAGACGCAGACAATTGTTCAATCACTGGTTTAAATTGTTTCGCTGCCGCATCTAAAGCCTTTTTCTCTTCAGCATCTTGCAGATCGCCTAAATCGACCGCTCCTTTAGATACGTTTTGCAATGGCGTACCGTCAAACTCTTGGACAAAATTCATCGCCCATTCATCTACACGTTCTGCCATTAACAACACTTCAATGCCTTTTTTCTTAAATAACTCAAGTTGCGGTGAGTGTTTAGCAGCATTCAGGCTATCAGCCGTTACATAATAAATCGCTTTTTGGCCTTCTTTCATTCGCGCTTTATAATCCGCCAATGATGTACTCATTTCATCATTATTCGAGGTCGCATAACGCAATAATTTTAGAATACGCTCACGATTACCAAAGTCTTCACCCAAGCCTTCTTTTAAGACTGAACCAAACTCTTGATAGAATTGCTTGAATTTTTCTTGGTCTTTTTCATCTTCAGACTTAGCCAGGTTATCCAACATGTTCAGAACACGGCGGGTATTGCCTTCACGGATAGTTTTCACATCACGGCTTTCTTGAAGTAGTTCACGACTGACGTTTAACGGCAAATCTGCACTATCAACCACACCTTGCACAAAGCGTAGATAATTTGGAATCAGGTTATCTGCCTCATCCATAATAAAGACGCGTTTTACATATAATTTAATACCCGCTTTAGCTTCACGGGTGAAAATATTGTGTGGTGCTTTACTTGGCACATACAACAACTGGGTATATTCCGTACTGCCTTCCACACGGTTGTGGGCCCATGCCAAAGGTGCATCAAAATCGTGGCTTAAGTTTTTATAAAACTCAATATACTGTTCTTCGCTGATCTCGCTTTTACTACGCGTCCACAAGGCACTGGCCGAGTTAATCGCTTCCCATTCATCCGTTTTAACATATTGTCCAGCTTTGGGAGCTTCGCCCTCAGCAGCTTCTTCTTGCTGCCAGATTTCTTTCTGCATTTGAATTGGCAAGCTAATATGATCAGAATATTTATTCACAATCTGCTTTACTTTATAGCTTTCTAAATAATCCAATGCATCATCACGCAAATGCAAAATGATGTCCGTACCACGCTCTGCCTTATGAATTTGCTCAACATCAAATTCACCTGTACCGGCACTGCTCCAACGCACTGCCTCATCTGCAGCAAGGCCTGCACGGCGCGATTCTACGGTAATTTTATCGGCCACGATAAAACCTGAATAGAAACCCACACCAAATTGACCAATCAATTGTGCATCGGCTTTTTGATCGCCCGTTAATTTAGACATAAAGTCTTTAGTACCCGATTTTGCAATCGTGCCTAAATGATCAATCGCTTCCTGTTGGCTTAACCCAATGCCGTTATCTGAAATGGTTAAGGTTTTGTTTTCTTGATCTAGACGAATACGTACACGTAAATCAGGATCATTTTCATAATATTCAGGATGATTGATTCCCTCAAAACGTAATTTGTCACAGGCATCTGATGCGTTAGAAATAAGTTCACGCAAGAAGATTTCAGGGTTGGAATAAAGAGAATGGGTCACCAAATGTAATAATTGTGCCACTTCGGCTTGGAAACTATGTTTTTGGCTATGCTCGCTCATTCATCACTCCTTAAATTCATAAACATGGTTATTGTTGGATGTGTTAATGAATTGGAGTGATGTCCTGATTTTTCAAGCCTAAATCTAGAAAAATTTAAAAAGGTGCGCGTTGATAGAGACGATTCAGGTGCTCATTCAATTTTTGCTGACGTAGATCATACACCTGAGTTAAACATGACAGTGAACTGCCGCAACGATCACGTAATTCTAACCAGCGAAATTGCTCATCACGAATTTGTGAGCGTGTACCCATCGCAACTAAATGACTGACTATACGATAGGTGGTGGCCATTTTCACATCGGCATCATTGACCGCACGATGTTCACAAATGGCATGTTCCGTTTGTGTTTTGGCTTTCTCACAAGAAAAACTAGCTGCATGACTAAACGAACTGTGCATGAAACAGGCACAAAAAATCCAACTATATTTTATAAACATCATATTTCCTTATTCTTCATACTCTACTTTATTCTTCAAAATTTAAATGAACATTGCCTATACGCTCAATCTTTTCATTTTGCACATTTGTTATTTTTTGCAATAAAAAACCCCATCATAAAGATGGGGTTGCGCTGATTTTTATTATTATAAAGGGCTAGCAATTATTAGAATTTGTAGCTATAACCGATGGTATATACCATTGGGTCGATGTCTAAATCAAACTTCTGAACACCCAATGCTTCAGCTGTATCATCAGCTAACGTAACTTCAGGGCTCAATTGTGCATAACGTGCATCAAAGAAGACACCCCAGTTTTTCGCATCAGCTGGTTGGAAGTTAAAACCAATTTGACCTGCAAAACCAAAGTCTTCTTTTACATCTTTAGCCAAACCTTCTTCATCCCAAGCAACAAATGCTGTACCACCCACACCAATGTATGGTGTAAAACGGGTTGAGTTTTTAAAGTGATATTTAGCCGTTAAAGTTGGCGGTAAATGCTTAATTTTTGCAGCTTTATCACCATTTACCAACACATCATGGCTGATTGGTGTAGCCAATAGAAGCTCTGCAGAGATATTGTCATTAAAGAAATATTCTACAGATGGTGTAAATGCATATTCATGATCTGCTTCAGCAACAACGCCAGGAGCCACTGTTGTATCTTGAGTTGGTGCTAAAACCGAACCACCAACTTTAACTTGCCATTGACCTGCCATAGCAGAAGCAGATATCCCCATTAATGCAATTAGAGCAACTTGCTTTAACATTTTAAAACCACCTTTAGAATAAAAATCTTAACGCTTAATTAATATTAAACATGATCACTGTTAATATGCAACATATATTAAACATAATATTTTAATTATTTTATAAGCTGTTCATTATTATATAAATTTATTTTAAATAGACCAAATTACTTGGTTTTAAAACCCTAGTTAATTAATAAAGTTTATATTATTATTTCCCGACTATATTACTCAATTTTATTTAAAATTAAATTAAAATATCTATTTAAAATACATCTTATATTTATTTAAAAATTAAACAAATTTATTTTAAATTGATTAATTCACTCAGAATTTTCTATTTTTAAATCATAGAAAATCAATAAAAATTGTTAAAATTAAATAAAGAGAATTAAAATCATCTTCATTCTATTATATGAAGCTGATGACAATGAAAACAGACTATTTTGTTTAGAGATTTAAAATCGTGTATTGAGATGCAATCGGCAGATGTGAGGATGAAATTGAAGTTTATTTTTTTGTTGTTTTAACACCGTGCTGCAACGTGCCCAGCCTATTCTGAACACGTGCGCTTACGCATTTTGGTGATGATTTACAGCACCATCGCTGCAATCCAACCAAAAATGATCAATGGGATATTAAAGTGAATAAAAGTCGGTACCACACTGTCCTTCATGTGGTCGTGCTGCCCATCCATATTTAATCCTGAAGTTGGGCCTAAAGTTGAGTCTGAGGCTGGTGAACCTGCATCACCTAACGCCGCTGCTGTACCAATAATGGCAATGGTTGCTGCTGGGCTAAAGCCAAACTGTAGACACAATGGTACATAAATAATCGCTAAAATTGGTACCGTCGAAAATGACGAACCGATGCCCAGCGTAATAAGCAAACCAATCAGCAACATTAAAAAGGCTGCTAAAGCCTTGCTATTACCAATCCATTCTACAGAGGCTTCTACCAAAGCGGGTACCTGATTGGTGGCTTCAATCACCGCGGCAAAGCCTTGTGCCGCAATCATAATAAAACCAATCAATGCCATCATACGCATACCCGTAATAATGACATCATCGGCTTCTTTCCATTTAAAAATTCCTGCACAGCTTAAAATGGCAACACCCACTAAGCCCGCCAAAATCATGGAATCCGAATAGAGTTGTACGACTAGCGTTGCAATAATCGCAAATACAGCCATCCACAAGGTAAATTTAGCAATCTGAGGTTTTTCAGTACCTTGCTCATTTGTATTTGAATTTAATTCACTGGAAATACTTTGGGTACGTTCTACCAGCACATCTTGATAGTGTCTTGGCTTGCGATAGCTCACAAACAACGCGATCAATAGCCCAATGAACATCCCAAATACAGGAATAAACATTGCGGCAGGAATATCTTGATTCTGAATGGCAAAGCCATAAGGTGCACCAAAAGTATTGATGTTATGCGCCAAAATATCGTTCAGGAAGATGGCACCAAAACCTACTGGTACGAACATATAGGTTGCCACCAAACCAAATGTGAGCAAACATGCCACAGCACGACGATCTAAATTCAAGTGATTGAATACACTCAACAGCGGTGGAATCAACACAGGAATAAATGCAATATGCACAGGAATCAGGTTTTGCGAGAACACTGCTGCCAAAGCCACAGTAAAGTAAATCAGATATTTGACCCGATTCTGAACTTTGCTATTTTGACTGCCAGTTAAAGTACGAATAAGTTTATAGGCCAATAAATCGGGTAAACCTGAACGTGCTAAAGCCAATGCAAATGCACCCAAAATACCATAAGCCAGCGCGATTTTCGCACCACCACCCAAGCCATTGTTAAAGGCATCTAAAGTTCCTTGTAAGCCCAAACCAGCCAGTAAACCACCAGAAACGGCACCAATCACCAAGGCAAAAACCACAGGCACACGAGCCAGCGACAATCCAAACATGATTGTGATGGCAGCAAGAATTGCGAACATAAGAGATGTAAATTTTAAAAAGAAGCTATTTTATCAGAGATTATGAATGATGGAGTTGACCAAACATTCAACTCCGACAAATGAATTTAACGATGATCAGGTAAAAATCACTGATTTTCATGCTTATAAGCAAAGTCACGGATGGCTGTAGCAACAGCTTGTGGCTGACTAAGAATTGCCCAATGATTGGCCGCCAATTCTACTCGTTGAAAATGCTCAACCCAATGTGACATTTCATCGGCCAATTCAGGACTCACAAATTGGTCGTACTTCAATACAATTGCCTGTACAGGACAAACTGCATAACGCGGTCGTGGCTTGAGTAAGCGTGGAATAAAATTGGCGCGATACAATTGAACCCCGTGACATCCATCCTGTGCAACATGTGGATTCATAGCAATATCTGTATGACGTTCTAAACGCATGACCACGTTGCGCCATTGCTCAGGTTTAAAAAAATGCCACAGCATAGGTGCAACCATTGGCAATTGAAATGCGGCAATATACCAAGACTTACGGATTTGTTTCAGAAATTTGAGTTTGTGTTGTGCAAATTGCTTACGCATCCAGAATGCTGCATGATCTAAACATGGGCCCGAAATACTACTGTAAGATAAAATCCGCCCTTTAAATTCTAGGCTGGTCACAGCTTCCCAAGACTGAATCGAACCCCAGTCATGTGCGGCCAAATGAAATGCTCGCTGCCCCAACACGGCATTGGCCACATACATTAAATCTGTAGCCAATTGCGGTAAGCTGTAAGCACGCATAGAATGTGGTGCCGAAGACTGCCCCGCTCCGCGCACATCGTAACTCACAATATAAAAATCCTTCACCAACAGCGCAATGACCCGCTCCCAGACTTCTTGATGGTCAGGATAGCCATGCACCAAGATCAGCGCAGGTAAGTGAGGCTCACCCCAAGTTTTGACATACAGTTTTTGTCTATCTGAAGTTTCAATCCATTGTGTTTGCGCTTGCATAAACATCCTTTTTATTTTTATTGACCTTTGTTGCACTCAGCATAACAAAACATGCCATATTGATGCCTAAATTTTAGACTAATATAAGGTATCCAGACTTGAAAGATATAGTTAAAATCACATGAATCTGCTTAAAAAACTACAAAGTATTCCACTTATTTCTAAATATTTTTTAAATCGTTATGCGCCCTATCGCGGTGCGGGTATCGAAATTGATCAGATTGATTTAGCTGAATATCATGTGCGAGTCAAAATGCCGCTGACCCGAAAAAACCAAAATATTGTTGGGGTGCATTTTGGTGGCAGCCTATATTCGATGGTCGATCCTTTCTATATGCTCATTCTGATGCATCACTTGGGTTCCAAATATATAGTTTGGGATAAAGCTGCGAGCATTCAGTTTCTTGCCCCTGGTCGTAGCACGGTATATGCAGATATTCGCCTCAGCCCAGAAGAAATTAATGAAGTTAAACAACTGACCGAAAATTATGCGCCGATCACACGCCAATATAGCTTAAATATTTTGGACGAATCTGGTGTACGCATTGCCGAAGTACATAAGACGGTATATATCCGACGTAAAAAGCCCAAAGCTGTAGCAGCATAATTTTTTAACTCACAAAAAACGCAGAATCCAATGATTCTGCGTTGTGGGTAATATAATTTTAATCAAAAGACAAAAAGATCGATATCACCGACAAACTTCGCAACTCTTTTTTAGCAGGTATAGATCAGTTAAAGTATTACTGTTGATACATCAGTGGATCATAAAAATTATAAACATTGATGGTATTTAAAATTAAAGGATCATTAAAATGAAAAAAATTCTTGTGCCGATCTTTTCCCTACTTTGTTTCTATTCATCGACATCTATCCATGCTTTGGAGCCGAATACATTTACCAAAGTGCAGACTTTGAAAAATGTGGCTTATGGACCTCATCCTCAACAAGTGATGGATGTCTATTTCCCGGCCAAAGTGCTCACAGATCAAACACCTGCACCGCTCATGATGATGGTCCATGGGGGTGCTTGGAAAATAGGTGATAAAAATCATGCTGCTGTGGTCAAAAATAAGCTGAGTTACTGGAACAAGCAAAACTGGATTTTTGTGTCTATCAACTATAGATTAATTCCGGATGTGACCGTACAGCAGCAAACTCAGGATATAGCTCAAGCGCTTATTTATATCCAAAATCAGGCACCGCATTGGCATGCTGACTCAAAACGTTTGGTACTTATGGGGCATTCTGCGGGCGCACATCTGGTCAGTCTATTAACCGTTCGTCCCCATTGGCTGGCCCCTCAGCCTAAACCTTGGCGTGCTACAGTTGCTTTAGATAGCGCTGCTTATGATATAGAAAAGATTATGCAAACACGTCATGCACGTTTTTATGATCAAGCCTTTGGTGATCAGCCATCCAACTGGAAAGCTCTTTCTCCGATAGCTCAGTTGCACCAAGCTCTACCTGCATTTCTCGCTGTATGTTCAACCATCCGCGCAGATCAATCCTGTATTCAAGCTCGGCAATTTATTCAACAAGCACAGAAATTCGGGACTCAAACCCAGTTATTGCCTGTCCGACTTTCACATGCTGAAATCAACAGATCATTGGGGCAAAATAATGCCTATACTCAAGCAGTCAATCAATTTATCCAAATGCATTAATTTTTCAACTTGCATAAAAAACGCAGAATCATAAGATTCTGCGTTATATGTACTGAAGTATCAGTACTTCAGTAGGATGGCTTGTCTATTCGTCGTATTGAGAATTAACGCTTTTGCTCGATAGCTGCACCAGCACCACCACCAACAGCACCACCGATTGCAGCGCCTGCGTTACCACCTATCACTTCTTTACCTAAAATTGAACCAATCGCACCGCCAATTCCACTATAGGTTGCGTTACGGTTAGAACCATCTTGGGTTTTACTTCCAACTGCCGCACCTGCACCTGCGCCTGCTGCTGCACCAACACTACCACCTACGCTGTTACCCGCTGCGCCACCAACGGCACCACCTAATGCTGCAGCGCCAATACGCTGGTCATTAGAACTCATGCTTTCACAACCTGCCATAAACATGGTCGATACTGTGGCAATTGCCAATACACTCAATACTTTTTTCATGGTGATTACTCCCCCTCGGTCTATTCGCTCTCAGCTTAGTGCATATTGCGGTAACAACTTTGAAAAAACTGTTACCAAGCACAGTAAGATGAAGGTATTTCTGTAAAAGACTTAAGGCTGAATAGATGATTCAGCACCATCTTCTTCCAAAAGCACGACATCTCTTGTGGTTTGTCCATCTTCAGTAAAAACTGCATGAGAAATCGTTTCTTTGGTTTCAGGTGTTTTTACCTGATCCAACTTCAAAGTACGGTGAATAGGTGCTTGTCCTTGCTTATATTCCACACCTTCCGCATCAATACTTTTGACTTCTGAAAGAATCTGTCCATCTTGTTTTAGGGTTTTATTCAGCTCAATTTTTGAAGTAGGAACAATCACACCGCCCTTTTGAATCACAGGTAAACCCAACTGTTTCTCTGAAAACTGGCTTTGATCATCATCAAATACCACTTCTTTGGCTACAATATCTTTACCCTGATTACTGACTTCAAAAATTGTCGATTCCACATGACGTACAGGTGGCTCACCTGCAACTTTACGAGTCACTTCAGTTTTCAATACAGGCACAATCGCTTTATCTTTCACCACAATACTATGCGGCATTGGTGCCGCAAGAATTGGCAAGCTGATCAACATTGCCGATACACCCAATACAATACCTGTAAATTTCATGTGTTATCCCCTAGTTTTTCATCATATTTTTAAATTGTTCTGATTCCACTATAAGAAATATTCTAGTTTTATTAAAGCAAAATCTGAGTTTAAAGTGACACATAAAAAAAGACGCCCCGAGAGGCGTCTTTTAGATTCATGTATTCAGTTTGAATTACAAATCGTTGAATTCATCGCTAAATGCTTGGCTTAATGCTTGGTCGACATCAGAGAAGTCATTAACCAACGCAATTTCTGCAGCTTCAGCTTCCTGACGACGACGTTCCAAGTGATACGCCAAACCAGTACCTGCAGGAATCAAACGACCTACAACCACGTTCTCTTTCAAGCCACGTAAGTCATCTTCTTTACCTGTTACAGCTG
This sequence comes from Acinetobacter sp. A3, assembly GCF_012371415.1. Taxonomy (NCBI): domain Bacteria; kingdom Pseudomonadati; phylum Pseudomonadota; class Gammaproteobacteria; order Moraxellales; family Moraxellaceae; genus Acinetobacter; species Acinetobacter sp. A3. The sequence continues at coordinate 12,318 of NZ_JAAZQW010000002.1, read as the reverse complement.
CTTCAGTTAACACACGTGTTGTTTCCTGGAACGATGCAGCAGAAATGAACGAGTCCGTTGAAAGCGATGCTTTGGTAATACCCATCAATTGACGTTCAAACTTCGCAGGGAACTTGTTTTGTGCCAATACTGCTTGGTTTTCTTGTACCACGCGGATGTAATCCACTTGTTCGCCTTTAATGAAGCTAGTATCGCCACCATCGGTGATTTCGACTTTACGCAACATTTGACGTACGATTACTTCAATGTGCTTATCGTTGATTTTTACACCTTGTAAACGGTAAACGTCTTGAACTTCATTCACGATGTAATTCGTTAACGCGACATCACCTTTCAAGCGCAAGATGTCATGTGGGTTTTGTGGACCATCAGAAATGGTTTCACCACGGTTCACATGCTCACCTTCAAACACGTTGATGCTACGCCATTTTGGAATCAACTCTTCGTAAATCTCAGAGCCATCATCCGGTGTAATTACCAAACGGTTCTTACCTTTGGTTTCTTTACCAAAGCTCACGATACCAGACACTTCTGCAAGAATCGCATGCTCTTTAGGTTTACGTGCTTCAAACAAGTCAGCAACACGTGGTAAACCACCGGTAATATCACGAGTACGTGAAGATTCTTGTGGAACACGACCAATGACGTCACCCACACCAATGCTTTCGCCATCACGCACAGAAAGAATGGTATTTTGTGGCAAGAAGTAGAATTGTTCACCACCATCCACAGTGTCTAATACGACTGCAGGACGTAAGTCTTTACCTGACGCAGGACGTGAAGTCACTGGCAAGATTTCAACTGTGGTCATACCAGTCGCATCATCTGTTTTCGAGGTTGCAGTCACGCCATCAGCAATCTGGCTGAAACGGATTTTACCCGCAACTTCAGTTACAAGTGGATGTGTGTGCGGATCCCAAGTCGCAACGATACCGCCTGCTTCTACAGCTTCGCCATCTTTTAGCAAGATTGAGGCACCGTATGGCAGTTTATAGCGTTCGCGCTCACGACCAAGCTCATCGGCAATACCAATTTCACCTGAACGAGATACAGATACCAAGTGGCCTTTAGCGTGTTGTACAGTTTTCACGTTGTGGAAACGTACTGAACCTTTATTACGCACTTGTACGCTGTTCGCTGCAGAAGTTCGGCTTGCTGCACCACCCACGTGGAATGTACGCATGGTTAACTGAGTACCTGGCTCACCAATCGATTGAGCAGCCATAACACCTACAGATTCACCTGGGTTTACCAAGTGACCACGTGCTAGGTCACGACCATAACACTTCGCACATACACCAAAGGTCGATTCACATGACACGACTGAACGCACTTTCACTTCATCGACACCTTGCTCTTCAAGGAAGTTTGCAAGTTTTTCGTCAATGAGTGTATTACGTGGCAGAATAACTTCGTCTGAACCCGCTTTCTTCACGTCTTCAGCAGTCACACGACCCAATACACGTGTACCTAGGTTTTCAATGACATCACCACCCTGAATGAATGGAGTCATCACTAAACCACCATAGGTACCACAATCTGGCTCAGTGATCACCAAGTCTTGTGCAACGTCTACCAAACGACGTGTCAAGTAACCTGAGTTCGCTGTTTTCAATGCGGTATCGGCCAAACCTTTACGCGCACCGTGTGTTGAAATGAAGTACTGAAGTACCGTCAAACCTTCACGGAAGTTCGCTTTAATTGGGGTTTCAATGATCGAACCATCTGGTTTCGCCATCAAACCACGCATACCCGCCAACTGACGAATCTGTGCCGCACTACCACGCGCACCAGAATCCGACATCATGTAGATCGAGTTGAATGATTTTTGCTTCTCGTCTTCACCCTGTTTGTTTTTCACAGTAGTGAATGACAAGTTGTCCATCATCGCTTTAGCAACTTGGTCGTTGGTACGCGCCCAAATATCGACCACTTTGTTATAACGCTCACCTGCAGTTACGAAACCTTGCTCGAACTGTTGTTCAATTTCACGAACTTCAGTTTCTGCCTTTTCAATAATTGCTTGTTTTTGTGGCGGAATAACCATGTCTTCCATACCCACAGACACACCTGAACGTGTCGCTTGACGGAAGCCCAAGTACATCAATTGGTCGGCGAAGATAACTGTATCTTTTAGACCCAATTTACGGTAGCAAGAGTTGATTAACTTCGAGATATTCTTTTTGTTCATCTCAAGGTTAATTTGCTCAAAGCTTAAACCTTCAGGCACAACTTCCCAAAGTAAGCAACGACCTGGTGTAGTGTCGACAACAATCGTTTGTTGCTCACGCTCGCCATTTTCATTGATTACAGTTTGGTGTACACGAGCTTTTACGCGAGCGTGTAAATCTACCTGACCTGTTGCAAGCGCACGGTTTACTTCGTGAGTATCCGCAAACACCATGCCTTCACCTTTGGCATTTACAGCATCACGTGTGATGTAGTAAAGACCCAAGACCACGTCCTGAGAAGGTACGATGATTGGCTCACCGTTCGCAGGAGATAAGATGTTGTTGGTCGACATCATTAACGCACGCGCTTCTAACTGAGCTTCAAGTGTTAATGGTACGTGTACCGCCATTTGGTCACCGTCAAAGTCGGCGTTAAACGCAGCACAGACAAGCGGGTGAAGACGGATCGCTTTACCTTCAATCAGGATCGGTTCAAATGCTTGAAGGCCTAAACGGTGAAGCGTTGGCGCACGGTTCAACATCACTGGGTGTTGACGAATCACAGATGCAAGAACGTCCCAAACTTCTGGCGTTTCACGCTCAACCATTTTCTTCGCAGCTTTAATGGTAGTTGCTTGACCTGAAGCTTGTAGTTTGGCAAAGATGAACGGCTTGAATAGCTCAAGTGCCATTTTCTTCGGAAGACCACATTGGTGCAGACGTAGGTTTGGACCTACAGTAATTACCGAACGACCAGAGTAGTCAACACGCTTACCAAGTAAGTTCTGACGGAAACGACCTTGCTTACCTTTGATCATATCTGCCAAAGATTTAAGCGGGCGCTTATTAGAACCAGTAATTGCACGACCACGACGACCGTTATCTAGCAACGCATCTACTGACTCTTGTAGCATACGTTTTTCGTTACGTACGATGATGTCTGGCGCTGCAAGGTCAAGAAGACGCTTCAAACGGTTGTTACGGTTAATCACACGACGGTAAAGGTCGTTCAAGTCAGAAGTCGCGAAACGACCACCTTCAAGTGGTACAAGCGGACGAAGGTCTGGTGGAAGTACAGGCAGTACATTCATCACCATCCATTCTGGCTTGTTGTTCGACTCTTTGAACGCTTCCATCAACTTCAAACGCTTAGATGCTTTTTTCAGCTTAGTTTCTGAAGTTGTTTGTGGAATTTCTTCACGTAAACGCGCAATTTCAGCTTCAAGATCGATGTCTTTCAACAAATCTTGAACCGCTTCAGCACCCATTTTCGCTGTGAATTCATCACCATGCTCTTCTAAAGCATTGAAGTATTCTTCGTCATTGAGAAGTTGGTATTTCTCAAATGGTGTCATACCTGGGTCAGTCACCACATAAGATTCAAAATACAATACACGTTCGATATCACGTAAAGTCATGTCTAACAATAGACCAATACGGCTCGGAAGTGATTTTAAGAACCAAATGTGTGCAACTGGAGAAGCTAGTTCGATGTGACCCATACGCTCACGACGAACTTTTGCAGTCGTTACTTCTACGCCACATTTTTCACAAATGACGCCTTTGTATTTCATACGCTTGTATTTACCACACAAGCATTCGTAATCTTTTACTGGACCAAAAATTTTGGCACAGAATAAACCATCACGTTCTGGTTTGAACGTACGATAGTTAATGGTTTCTGGCTTTTTAACTTCACCGTGAGACCATGACTTAATCATTTCTGGTGACGCAAGACCAATACGGATACGATCAAACTCTACTGGAGCATGACCGTCTGAATCCGTCTTTTTGCGCATGATATCGAGCAAGTCTTTCAATTTTTTTCTCCGTGTGCTGGGCGCTTGGTTTTCACAGCCCAACTGGGTCACAAATATTGTTTTTTAACTGAATCATCCACCCTTGCCCATTTAAAACGGTGAGAAGCTTGGCTTCGCAAGGGGGATGCAATGGTTACTTAGTCACCATTTTTCAGTTCAATGTTGATACCTAAAGAACGGATCTCTTTGGTCAATACGTTAAATGATTCAGGCATGCCCGGATCCATATAATGGTTGCCATCTACAATGTTCTTATAGATGCGGGTACGACCTTCAACGTCATCCGACTTCACAGTGAGCATTTCTTGCAGCGTATAAGCAGCACCGTATGCTTCAAGTGCCCAGACTTCCATCTCACCGAAACGCTGACCACCGAATTGTGCCTTACCACCTAACGGCTGTTGCGTTACAAGTGAGTAAGAACCTGTAGAACGTGCGTGCATCTTGTCATCCACCAAGTGGTTAAGTTTGAGCATGTACATATAACCTACAGTCACAGGACGGTCGAATTTCTCGCCTGTACGTCCATCATACAATACGGTCTGACCAGAACGTGGTAATTCAGCAAGTTCAAGCAATTCTTTGATTTGACCTTCTTCAGCACCATCAAATACTGGAGTAGCCAATGGAACACCTGCACGCAAGTTACCCGCCAATACCAAGATTTCATCATCAGTTAAGCTGTCAAGATCTTCTTGCTCGCCACCCACTTTGTTATAAATCTTGTCTAGGAACGCACGTAGTTCAGCAATCTCACGTTGTTGTTTGAGCATCTTGTCAATTTGCTCACCCAAACCTTTGGCTGCCATACCCAAGTGTGTTTCAAGAATCTGACCCACGTTCATACGAGATGGTACACCTAGTGGGTTCAATACGATGTCAACAGGTACACCGTTAGCATCGTGCGGCATGTCTTCTACTGGCAAGATGTTAGATACAACACCTTTGTTACCGTGACGACCCGCCATCTTATCACCCGGTTGGATGCGACGTTTAACAGCCAAGTACACCTTAACAACTTTCAACACGCCTGTAGTGAGCTCATCGCCTGTAGAAAGTTTACGTTTCTTCTCAGCAAATTTCTCATCAATTTCAAAGCTCTTCTCTTTCAAGAAGGTTTGAATTTGCGTTAAGCGTTCAGCAATCGCTTCATCACTTGGTTGAATTTCAAGTAAATCCACTAAAGCCAAGCCTGACAACATATCTTCAGAAAGCTTGTCGCCACGTTTGGTTGTACCGCCACCGTTAGACTCTTGGCCTTTCAATAAACGGATGATACGTTCACGTGCAGCTTCTTCAAAGATTTTGTATTCTTCTTTCAAGTCTTTGCGATATGCATCTAACTGTGCTTTTTCAATTGCTTGCGCACGTTCGTCTTTTTCAAGACCATCGCGGGTAAACACTTGAACGTCAATCACTGTACCTTTAGTACCTGATGGCACGCGAAGCGATGAATCTTTAACGTCAGCCGCTTTTTCACCAAAGATTGCACGAAGCAATTTTTCTTCAGGTGTTAATTGCGTTTCACCTTTAGGTGTTACTTTACCTACAAGGATATCGCCCGCAGTCACTTCAGCACCAATATAAACAATACCTGACTCGTCTAATTTAGACAGTGCAGCTTCGCCTACGTTTGGAATATCAGCTGTGATTTCTTCAGCACCCAATTTGGTATCACGTGCAACACATGACAATTCTTGAATGTGAATCGACGTTAGACGGTCTTCTTGAAGTACACGCTCAGAAAGCAAGATCGAGTCTTCGTAGTTGTAACCATTCCAAGTCATGAACGCAACGCGCATGTTCTGACCAAGCGCAAGCTCACCGCCATCAGTCGATGGACCGTCAGCCAATACATCACCACGACCAACCTTATCACCCATCTTCACCAAAACTTTTTGGTTAATACAAGTGTTCTGGTTCGAACGCGTGTATTTGATCAGGTTGTAGATATCCACACCTGCTTCACCTGCGATCATTTCTTCTTCGTTAACACGAATCACCACACGTGACGCATCAACATATTCAATACGACCACCACGTTTCGCGATCACACATACACCTGAGTCATGCGCTACGTTGGCTTCCATACCTGTACCAACAAGTGGCTTGTCGGCAATTAAAGTTGGAACCGCTTGACGTTGCATGTTCGAACCCATCAAGGCACGGTTGGCGTCATCGTGCTCAAGGAATGGAATCAGTGATGCTGCAACAGAAACAACCTGTTGTGCAGATACGTCCATGTGCGTTACACGCTCTGGTGGCATACGCACGAAATCACCTTGGTGACGTACAGATACGAATTCTTCTGTTAAGTTGCCATCTTGGTCTACGCTTGAATCCGCTTGCGCAATAATTGTGCCGACTTCTTCAATTGCAGATAAGTATTCAACTTCTTCAGTCACACGGCCTTCAACGACTTTACGGTATGGTGTTTCCAAGAAACCAAAATTGTTGGCTTTGGCATACACAGAAAGTGAGTTAATCAAACCAATGTTTGGACCTTCAGGCGTTTCAATTGGACATACACGACCATAGTGAGTTTGGTGTACGTCACGCACCTCAAAGCCTGCGCGTTCACGTGTCAAACCACCTGGACCAAGCGCAGATACACGACGCTTATGCGTGATTTCAGACAATGGGTTGTTTTGGTCCATGAACTGAGACAATTGGCTTGAACCAAAGAATTCTTTGATTGCAGCAGCCACTGGCTTCGCGTTGATTAAATCTTGCGGAGACAAGTTGTCTGTTTCAGCTTGAGACAAACGCTCTTTAACAGCACGTTCTACACGCACTAAACCAACACGGAATTGGTTTTCTGTCATCTCACCTACTGAACGCACGCGACGGTTACCTAAGTGGTCGATGTCGTCGACTTCACCTTTACCGTTACGGATTTCAATTAAGGTTTTCAGTACGTCGGTAATGTCTTCATTTGACAAAATACCTTCAACTTCACGCGACTTCTGATCTGTACCCACTTCGTAAGGACGACCCAAACGACGGTTAAACTTCATACGACCAACTGGCGATAAATCATAACGCTCAGAAGAGAAGAACAAGTTATTGAACAGATTTTCAGCTGCTTCTTTCGTTGGTGGCTCACCTGGACGCATCACTTTGTAGATTTCTACAAGCGCATCTTCACGACCCGTTGTAGTATCTGCACGTAAAGTATCGGCAATGAAAGAACCACGGTCGATGTCATTGGTGAACAGAATATTGAACTGTTTTACGCCGCCTTCAGCAATTTTAACCATGACTTCATGGCTTAACAGCGTGTTTGCAGCAATCACTTCGCCATCACGTAAAGCAATGTCTTCTGCCGTGATGCGTTCGTACAAGTATTCATCTGGAACTGAAAGTTTTTCTAGGCCAGCAGCTTCCATTTGACGTACGTGACGCGCATTAATACGTTTACCTTGTTCAACAATCACTTTACCGTCAGCATCAGTGATGTCGAATTGCGCCATTTCGCCACGTAAGCGTTCTGGTACAAGGTCAATCTGGTAGCTACCCATGTCTAAGTAGACAGGTACTTTCTCAAAGAACAAGTCTAGGATTTGTTCGTTGCTATAACCTAATGCACGCAATACCACAGTCGCTAATAATTTACGACGACGGTCAATACGTACATACACCAAGTCTTTGGCATCGAATTCAAAGTCTAACCATGAGCCACGGTAAGGAATGATACGTGCTGAATACAACACTTTACCGCTCGAGTGGGTTTTACCTTTATCGTGGTCAAAGAACACACCTGGTGAACGGTGTAATTGAGATACGATCACACGCTCGGTACCGTTAATTACGAAAGTACCGTTATCCGTCATTAAAGGCATTTCGCCCATATAGACTTCTTGTTCACGCACATCTTTGATTGATTTTGTTTCGCGATCTTTAATGATCAAACGAATTTTTACGCGCATTGGTGCCGCATAAGTTGAGCCGCGGAGAATACACTCACGCACGTCAAACTCAGGCTTACCAAGACTATACTCAACAAATTCTAAAGCAGCATTGCCAGAATAACTTTCTATAGGAAAAACTGAACGAAATGCGGCTTGGAGACCGATATCTTCGCGGCTTTTTGGAGTTTTGCCATCTTGTAGAAATGTACGGTACGAGTCGACTTGAATCGAAAGCAAGTACGGTGCATCCATCACTTGGGGCAATTTACCAAAATTCTTACGGATCCGTTTCTTTTCGGTATATGAGTATGCCATCTGGAGTCCTCGGAAAGTAAACTAAACCCGCCTGCAGAACGGGTTTAGAAGGAATTACGCAGGCCGATATGGCCACCACTCTTTACAAATGCTGCAATTTTTAGTGGTATTAAAACGCTTAACAATATTTTCAAATATGGAAAAATATTGGTAAGCGTTTGATTATATTGATTTATATTCTTTTTGATGGTTTTTCCATCATTCAAACAAAAATCGAGCCGATAATTGTAACGCAAAAAGGCTGATGACCCAAGAGCCATCAGCCATTTTTTGGAGCCGATTGTAAAATAATCGACTCCCCTTAAGATTACTTAAGTGTAACTGTAGCACCAGCTTCTTCAAGTTTCTTCTTAAGCTCTTCACCTTCTTCTTTAGAAACAGCTTCTTTGATCACTGAAGGAGCGCCTTCAACGATGTCTTTAGCTTCTTTAAGACCAAGGCCAGTAGCTTCACGAACTGCTTTAATTACAGCAACTTTGTTCGCACCGAAAGAAGTCAACTCAACATTGAATTCTGATTGCTCTTCTGCAGCACCAGCAGCAGCGCCAGGAGCAGCAGCAACAGCTACAGCAGCAGCTGATACATTGAATTTCTCTTCAAAAGCAGAGATAAGTTCAACAAGTTCAAGAACAGTTTTTTCAGCAACTGCGTTTAAGATTTCTTCGTTAGTTAAAGCCATGAGAATAACTCCAAATGGAAATTGAATGGTGTGGAAATAAATTTCAGCTTATGCAGCTTCTGACTCGTTTTTCTCTTTGAGCGCAGTAATAAGGCGACCCAATTTCGAAATAGGAGCTTGAAGAACGTTTGCAAGCATAGTAAGCGCTTTTTCTTGGTTCGGAAGATTCGCAATTACGCTAACTTCAGCACCTTGGTAAAGTTTGCCGTCAAATGCAGCAGCTTTAAGTTCAAATGCTTTGTTTGTTTTAGCGAATTCTTCGAACAAGCGTGCAGCTGCACCCATGTCGTCTTCAGAAGTCGAGAAAGCTAAAATTGTTGGGCCAACAAGGTTGTCGTTCAAGATCGTGAATTGCGTATCTTGAAGAGCGCGTTTTGCCAAAGTATTACGTACAACACGTGTAGTAACGCCTAATTTACGCGCTTCAACACGTAGAGCCGTTAATTGCTCAACGCTTAAACCCTGATAGTCAGCAACAACAGCTGAGAACGCTTTAGAAGCAACTTCGTTTACTTCTGCTACGATCTGTTTTTTGTCTTCGATAAGAAGAGCCATTGTAAAACCTCCTAACGGTGATTTATGTACTTACACGAAGTACACTCCCAATTCGTAAATTCAAAACTGAATTTACACGCGGAGGATGAATAAATCACACCACCGCGTCTACCCAGGCTGGGATATTAAGAAAGCAGCATAAAACCACTTTCGCCTGAGGTCTTTGACGCTGATAAATTCTCATTTACCAATTCAAAGTCCGCCTGAATATCCCCTCTCCTGCTAGGAGAGGCTAGGGAGAGGTTTAACCCTCATCCCAACCTTCTCCCAGAGGAAGAAGGAGACTTTTCAGGACTTTAAAATTCTTGCTAAGTCAGACTTAGTTAGAAACGTTTTGTACATCAATAGTAAGACCAGGGCCCATAGTTGAGCTTAAAGTGATCTTTTTGATGTAAACACCTTTAGAAGTTGCAGGCTTTAACTTTTTCAAGTCAGCAACTAAAGTTTCAACGTTTGAACGAACAGCTTCAGCAGTAAAACCTACTTGGCCAATCGCAGCGTGGATGATACCCGCTTTGTCTACACGGTAACGTGCTTGACCTGCTTTTGCATTTTTAACTGCAGTTGCAACGTCAGGAGTTACAGTACCCACTTTAGGGTTTGGCATTAAGCCACGTGGACCAAGAATCGTACCTAACTTACCTACAACGCGCATTGCATCTGGAGCAGCAATTACAACATCAAAGTCAAGATTACCCGCTTGGATGCTTTCAGCTAGATCATCGAAACCAACTACGTCTGCGCCTTCAGCTTTAGCCGCTTCTGCAGCAGCACCTTGAGCGAAAACAGCTACACGTACAGTTTTACCAGTACCTGCAGGAAGAGTCGTCGCACCGCGAACAACCTGGTCAGATTTACGTGGGTCAACACCTAGGTTTACAGCAACATCCAAAGATTCTTTGAATTTTGCAGCAGGAAGGCTGTTTAATACTTCAACCGCTTCTTCCAAAGTGTAAACTTTGTTCGCTTCTACTGCAGCTGCAATAGCTTTTTGACGCTTAGTTAACTTTGCCATGTCTTATAGCTCCACATCCAAGCCCATAGAACGTGCAGAACCAGCAATGGTACGCACACGCGCGTCTAAATCAGCACCAGTTAAATCTGGCTCTTTAGTAGTCGCGATTTCTTCTAACTGAGCACGAGTCAACTTACCAACTTTGTTTTTGTTAGGTACAGCTGAACCCTTTTGAATGCCTGCAGCTTTCTTAAGAAGAATAGCAGCAGGAGGAGTTTTCATGATGAATGTGAACGACTTGTCGTTGTACACAGTGATCACTACAGGAATTGGCAAACCTGGTTCAACTTTTTGTGTAGCAGCATTGAATTCTTTACAGAATGCCATGATGTTAACACCACGTTGACCTAGTGCAGGACCAATAGGTGGAGATGGATTCGCTTTACCAGCTGGGACTTGCAGCTTGATATAGCCGTCAATCTTCTTAGCCATTTCAAATTACCTCTGGGTACAAACGCCGCTAGGCTCCCCAATATTTTCAAGTAACGATACCGTTACAACAACAATGCCCGACTCATAATAAATCGGGCGTTTTACAACCAACCTAAATTAAACTGATTTTTCGACTTGGCGAAATTCCAGCTCAACCTGTGTAGGTCGGTTAAATACATTAATCGTCAACGTTAAACGTGACTTCTCATATTGAACTTCTTCCACCACACCTTTAAAGTCTGTGAATGGACCGTCAATAACAAGTAATTCTTCTCCTGGTTCAAACATCGTTTTTGGACGAGGTGCCTCACCAGTATTGCGTACACGTGCAAGAATCGCATCAGCTTCTTTTTGCGTAATTGGCGCAGGTTTTTCCGCTGTACCACCAATGAAACCTAAAACTTTTGGACATTCTTTAACAATGTGCCAAGTTTCATCGTTCATTTCCATTTCGACCAATACATAGCCTGGAAAGAACTTACGCTCTGACTTACGTTTCTTACCATCCTTCATTTCTACCACTTCTTCGGTAGGAACAAGAACTTCACCAAAGCTATCGGCAACAGCGCTACGCTGGATTCGATCATTAAGCGAACGCATCACTTGTTTTTCATAACCTGAATAGGCATGAATAATGTACCAACGTTTCATAGCTCTTTTACCCGATAATAAACTTGATTGCCCAGCCTAACAGATAGTCAAAACACCACAACACAATTGAGGTGACCACAACAACCACGAGCACTTGCCACGATGTGGTTACTGTTTCTTGCTTAGTAGGCCAAGTGACTCGACGCAATTCAATGCGCGAATCTTTAAGCAAACGAACAAAGCCTTTGCCTTGATGGGTGGCGTATAATAAACCTAATGCCACAACGATACAAGTCAAAATTACCCCAACACGCACCCAAATATCATTTGCTGGTGCCCAATATGCCGGAAGATGTTGATTTACCATCATCGCTGCGATGAATAAAACCAAGGCAACACCCCATAGCACATAGTCTAATGGAGAACCTGATTGAACAACTTCAGCAGAATTATTTCTTTGAGGGATTGGCGCGTCGCTTAATGCGTCACGCGATTTATCATTCGACATTTTTGTACTCGTCGTAGAATTCGCGACTTATTATATGACTAGATTAGCCGACATCAAGCTTCTTTTAAAAAAAGTGGCAGGCCAGGAGGGACTCGAACCCCCAACATTCGGTTTTGGAGACCGACGCTCTACCAATTGAACTACTGACCTACAGCACAGATCGAGAGCCAAAGCTCCCGACCTGTTTTACACATTCTATAATTATGCTGTTACTTTAGCAACAACACCCGCACCTACAGTACGGCCACCTTCACGGATCGCGAAGCGTAAACCAGCGTCCATTGCGATTGGGTGGATTAATTCTACTGACATTTCTACGTT
>NZ_JAAZQW010000029.1:0-33564 GCF_012371415.1 Acinetobacter sp. A3 | reverse complement strand
ATTTCTGAAACAGTTCCTTTTTCTTTTAAACGAACCGCTTCTTCCACTGCGATTTCACAGAATGGGTTAATTGACATTTTAACGTTAGTTAGGTCAACCCCACTATTATCCGGCTTAACGCGAACTTTAACGTTGGCATCTACCACACGTTTTACAGCAACAAGAGCCTTCATGTAATCCTCGGCTGTTTTAGCAAAAGTAAATATTGAGAAAAGTTAATAATAACTCTTCGCTTTAAATTTTTTAGGTGTCCTATCTTGCTATGTGATCGGCATTTCGGTCAAGTCAGAATTGTCTAAACAAAGCGAAAAATGCCGAAAATAAACTGAACGATGCGTTCATACTTTTTTATTTGCAAAAATCCACAATCAAAGCGCTGATTATATAAACAATTTTAAGCTTTGATTTATATTATGTTTTTTATTGATTTACAACATCAACAAGATTGATTGAAAAATAGTTTAAATACAAAGATGTCTACAAAATATGCAAAATTCCTTACACAAAAACCGTTAACTAAACTGTCATTAAAGATAGAAACTGCCCTTATTTGCTTATTTTTTCCTGATAAAAACACCCTTTTTAAATATGACTGTTAGTTCACTTCACAACATTGAAGCTTTTATTGGATAAGAAAGAAGCAATCTTTTGTATTTTAATGAGTATCAATGCACTACAACCCCATTACCTTCATGATTTAAGGCATAAAAAAACTCAGCTTAAACTTGCTGAGTTTCTAGGAAATCACGGTGAATATGGCTTAAATCAATCAGCTCATAGGCCTGTAAATTAAAAACTTCCCAAACCGCCAAAAAGTCTTCTTTCAGGTCAATTTTACTGGCACTGTTTGGACGTTCTTGCCACTGTTGATCTGAAATCCATAAATAGCTTTGTTGAGTCTGTGGGTTGATCGCTTGCATTTTACCTTCTGCATTAATGCCCTGAACTTGGCAATGCGCTGGCAATTCTTGCTCAATCATAGGCAAGCTAATCTCTACAAAGTGTTTTACCTGACGTAAGCCATAGCCAGCAAAAATTTCTTTTTGACTCGGACTGAGCTGGTCATATTTTTCTTGAAGATTTGAAATCATGGTTTTGCCTATCATTTGATATCCAAAGTGTTATGCAGTGGAACAAAAAATAATGTCATCCATGTCTATTATTCGTGTGACCCACTCTTTCTGCTTCTTTATACTGCATAACGCAAGTTTTTATTATTCTACAATAGTTGCAATGACATCTTAGTGAAAGCGCTCTTGCATTGCGACTTACATCCTAAATAAACGCATTTGCAAATTGTAAATGCCCTACCTATCACAAGCAAAAATAGTGCCTATTCACCTAAATTGTCGCAAAATTTACTTTTTATGGGCACGTGGATGCGCCTGATCATACACTTGTGCCAAATGGTCAAAATCAACATGGGTATAAATTTGTGTGGTACTTAAATTACTATGCCCTAACATTTCTTGAACGGCGCGTATATCACCACTATTAGACAGCATATGACTGGCAAAACAATGTCGCAATAAGTGTGGATGTAAATCTACATTTACACCTGCACGCTGTGCCTGAAATTTCACCCGATTTTCAATTTGTCGTGCTTTTAAGGGTTCACCTTTTTGGGTAATGAATAATGCTGCATCCGGTACAAAATCGCCCTGCCAAAATGGGTAAATCTGTAGCCATTGCATCACTGCATCTTTGGCCTTACTGCCAAATGGCACAATTCGTGTTTTATTGCCTTTACCTGTAACGCGCAGCAATTGCCGATTAAAATCTAAATCCCGAATACGTAAACTCTGTACTTCTGCCAAACGTAAGCCACTTGAATAGAGCAATTCTAAAATTGCTTTATCCCGTCGCCACATCTGTTGTTGTACTTCAGTTTCAGGTTCAGGCTGATCTAATATTTGATTGATGGTTTCAATATCAACTAGACCCGGCAAAGGGCGTGGCTGACGCTTTAATTGAAAATCATCGACAGGGTTAAATTGTAGATACTGCCCTTGTTCAGCCCATTTCATAAACTGGCGAATGGCTGACAACATACGTTGCAAGCTACTGCCATTCAGCTGCTGCTGTTCTACTTTTTGCGCCAAATAATGTCTTAAATCAGATGCCTCGACATCCTGCAAGCTGAGCCCTTGCTGCTCGCAAAATGTAAAAAAATCGGTTAAATCACGTGCATAGGCTTTTAAAGTATGCGGTGACTGCTGCTGTATTTCTCGCTCTTTGAGCCACATACTGAGTAATTGCTGCGGATCGTACATTACTTAGGCTCCAATTGAGCGCCTAAATCCAACTGAGATAAATAAGCAGAGATATATTTGGCCGCCTGATCTGCGTGTTCTTCTATAAACAAATGATCACCGCCTTGAACAATTTTTAGCTCAGCTTGTGGGAGTTGTTGCTGCAAAAACTCACCTACCGCGATTGGACTAATGAGGTCTTGATCCCCCCACAACAATAAGACTGGAATTTGAATCTTAGACAATTCAGCCGTGTAATTGGCCTTTGCTCCCACAAACCAGTCTGGATAATTCAAATATTGATTTTGATAAGCCTGTCGCCAATCTTCAAGCTGAAAACCACTCAAATCTATACCACCTGATGTCGCAGCCAATACCAGTCCTTTAATTTTTTTTGGATATTGTAAGGCTGCAGCGACAGCAAAAATACCGCCCATCGACTGTGCAATTAAAACGCTATCAGCTGGAATCTGATCTAGCACATAAGCCTGCAGACTATCAAAATCATGCACAAGTGGATGTGCAGGCTGATGTCCAAATTCTGGATAAGCCACAATGTTTGCATTTGACTGAGGCAGTTTTTCAATTAGAGGATGAAAAAATGCGGTATTGCCTGAAGCGCCTGGTAAAAAGATCAATTGCGGCATATAGCGTTGTAAATTTTTAGAATAACTTTTAATACAGCATACCCGAACAGTGCTACAAGATACAAAAAAAGCACTATTATAAAATAGTGCTTTTCAGCAGATTTATGACGCATGCCTATTCGAGTACGTCATCAACCTTGAAAATAACTTAAATCTAATCGACCATGGTAGACGTTTGCGGTTGGGCCTGTCATCCACACCACATCTCCCTCACGCCATTCAATTTGCAACTTGCCACCAGCCAGTTCAATTTCAACTGAATTGGCCAATAAGCCACGACGCATACCTGACACTGCTGCCGCACAGGCGCCTGTACCACAAGCCAAAGTTTCCCCTACGCCACGCTCAAAAACACGCAAACGTGCATGTTTTTCGTCAATAATTTGCATAAAGCCTGCATTAACACGCTGTGGGAAACGCTCGTGTGATTCCACTTGAGGGCCTATCCCTGCAACATCTGCAGTCAGAACATCAGGCACAATGGTCACAGCATGCGGGTTGCCCATATTCACCACATCAATGGTCAAAGCAGCACCCTCTTTTAAAGCGATGTCATATAAATTATCTGGTTTATCGGCAATAAAAGGAATCTCTTGCGGTAAGAATTTAGGATAGCCCATATTCACCCGCACCCAACCATTTTGACCAAGTTCAGGTTCTACAATACCCGCTTTGGTCTGCACCTTGATTTTGGTCTTAGTAGTTAACTGACGTTCATGCACAAAACGGGCAAAACAACGCACACCATTGCCACACTGCTCCACTTCAGAGCCATCGGCATTGAAAATGCGATATTTAAAATCCACATTCGGCAAATCAGGTGGTTCCACAATCAGCAATTGATCAAAACCAATGCCAAAGTGGCGGTCTGCAAGGCGCTGAATCGTCAGTGCATCCAAATACGCCCGCTGACTGATGAGATCAACCACCATGAAATCATTGCCCAAACCATGCATTTTGGTAAATTCTAATAACATCTCGAATTCCCCTTATGGCAATAAACGCTCTCTTTCCCACAAAGATTCAATGCTTTCACGTTCACGAATTAAGTGTGCCTGATCTGCATCGACCATCACTTCGGCCGCACGACCACGAGTGTTGTAGTTAGAGCTCATCACAAAACCGTATGCACCCGCACCCATCACGGCTAAAATATCATTTTCAGCAATCGCCAATTCACGGTCTTTACCCAAGAAATCGCCTGTTTCACAGATTGCACCCACCACATCCCATGCTTTGCTTTCAACATCGGTACGTGGCGTCACTGACTGAATATCCATCCACGCTTCATACAATGCAGGGCGGATCAAGTCATTCATTGCCGCATCAATAATCGCAAAATTACGATGTGTGGTCGGTTTCAATAAATCAACCTTAGTCAGCAATACTCCCGCATTGGCAGAAATACTACGTCCTGGCTCCATATATACTTTAAGACCTAACTTTTCTAAAGCTGGGCGCAAAGCATTGGCATATTCTTCAACACTTGGTGGTGTTTCATCTTTATAGGTCACACCCAAACCACCGCCAATATCAATGTGTTTCAGTTGAATACCCATTTCTTTTAAGGTATCAATCATCACAATGACACGATCCAAAGCATCCACAAAAGGTTGTGTTTCGGTCAATTGCGAACCGATGTGACAGTCAATGCCAACAATATCCAAGTTTGGCAAAGATGCAGCATATTCATAGGTGCTATACACAGAATCGGATGGAATCCCGAATTTATTTTCTTTTAAACCTGTAGAAATATAAGGATGAGTTTTGGCATCTACATCTGGATTAACGCGTAATGAAATGGGCGCTTTCACATTCATTTGAGCCGCAACTTTTTGAATACGGTCTAATTCAGCATGTGATTCTACGTTAAAGCAGGCAATGCCCACTTCTAGTGCTTTTTGAATATCTGCTTCAGTTTTGCCTAAACCTGAAAATACAATTTTCGATGCATCACCACCTGCTTTGAGCACACGCGCCAACTCACCGCCTGTCACAATATCAAAGCCTGCGCCCAATTTAGCCAATACATTCAATACCGCAATATTCGAGTTCGACTTTACCGCAAAACAAATTTGATGGTCGATAAAGTGAAAAGCACGATCCATATCTAAATAATGTTTTTCAAAAGTTGCCTTTGAATAAACATAAAGTGGCGTGCCAAATTGCTGTGCGAGTTGTTGTAGCGAACATTGCTCGGCATGCAAAACCCCTTGAATACGGGTAAAACTCATGAATGTATCCTTTTCTAGAAAGCGTTAAGGTGTAGTCGATGTAGATGTTGCAGGTGAAGCAAACTGCTGTTGTACAGGTGCTGCCTGCTCAGAAGCTGTTTCAGATGGTTTAACACTTTGTGGTGCATGATCTGGATATAACAAATATTTTGCTCGTTTGTCATAGTTTGGATCATTGGGAAGCTGTAATGCCCCAGATTGACCACAACCGACCAAAAGTACTGTTGTGAATACAACACTCACGCAGCAAATGACTGTACGCATCTGACCACCTATAAAATATTTTCGATGAAGTATAACGTGATCACCGCTGTGACCAAAGTGCTAAAACACAGAGATTATCTTGAGCTTTGTAAAAATACCAGCAATCACAATATTTTTTCTACAGGCATTTATTCACCCTGTACAGTCAGTATTATTGCGACTTATGACACAGATAAAGTGAATTATATTTCAAGGCATCAATTGTCAAAATCCAAAAACTATGCAAAAAATAGGGCGTGCTTTAAACCACGTTCTTTTAACAGGAAGTTTTAAAGACTGGCATATCACTTGCTTAATTTTTACAACTGTTCAATTACAGCCAATTTTAAGCATTTATAACACTGCGTTTATAAGAAGAAATTTATGCAAAATTTACAATCGATCATGGAAACCTTAAGCGGCTGGGTCTGGGGTCCATATATGCTCATTCTCATTGTGGGAACGGGTGTTTTCCTTACCTTCCGTTTATTGTTCTGGCAATTCCGCATGCTGCCTCTGGCTTTTAAACAAGTCTTTTGCAAACATGACAAAGCTGAAAAAGAACCTGGCGATATTTCACATTTCGCCTCACTGATGACCGCACTCTCTGCCACCATTGGTACGGGGAATATTGCGGGTGTCGCAACTGCCTGTGTACTCGGTGGCCCAGGTGCCGTTTTCTGGATGTGGATGACTGCGCTATTTGGTATGGCGACCAAATACGGCGAAGGTGTACTGGCAGTTAAATATCGAATTAAAAATGAAAAAGGGCAAATGTCTGGCGGCCCAATGTACTACATTGAACGCGGACTAAAATGGAAATGGTTGGCGATTATCTTCGCTTTCTTTGGTACTGTTGCCTCATTTGGTATTGGCAGTTCGGTGCAGTCCAACACGGTAGCTTTGGCTGTACAAAATAGTATGGGCGTAGAAACCTGGATGACAGGTATAGTGATTACGGTATTTTCAGCGCTCGTCATTTTAGGTGGAATTACCTCTATTTCTAAAGCGTCTTCGGTGATTGTTCCAATTATGGCTATTCTGTATGTCGCAGGCGGCCTGATTATTATTTTAAACAACCTGCACCTCGTTGTTCCTGCATTTGAACTGATTTTACGTGATGCCTTTACTGGTGAAGCCGTTGCAGGTGGTGCAATTGGTGCCGTGATTCGTTACGGTGTGGCACGTGGTGTGTTCTCGAATGAAGCAGGTATGGGTTCTGCGCCAATTGCCGCTGCGGCAGCCAAGACCGACCACCCTGCCCGTCAAGGCTTAGTGTCTATGACAGGTACATTTATTGACACCATTATTGTTTGTAGCATTACAGGTATTGTTTTAGTCATGGGCTTTATTATGGCCGACAATAGTTTTGGCGGTGCAACAGGTGCAGTACTCACCACACAAGTCTTTGACCAGTTATTACCTGGTTTCGGTGGCTGGGTGGTAACTTTCGGGATCATCTTCTTTGCCTACTCCACTATTTTAGGTTGGAGCTACTATGGCGAAAAATGCTGTACTTATTTATTTGGCGAAAAATACGTGTTGATTTACCGCCTGATTTATATTGCTTCGGTGTTCATTGGTACCATCGCGACACTCGATCTCGTTTGGTTATTTGCCGATACCTTTAACGGTTTAATGGCTGTTCCGAACCTGATTGCCTTATTATTACTGTCTGGTGTGATTGCCAAAGAATCTAAGGACTTTATTGCCAAACGCAAATCTGGCGAGTTGTATTAAGCCTTAGCTACAAATGTAATTTCATCCTTACCCATCATACAATCACCATTGTGGTTGTATGATTTTCCTTGAAAGATCAAGATAACATTCATTTCCCCGCCTTTACTCTGTATGCTGTAGCCAGTTTTCAAATAAATACAACGACTGGACTTATGGCAAAAGTAAAAAGTGTCTATCGCTGTGAACAATGTGGCGCAGATCATCCTAAATGGGCAGGACAATGCTCGGAATGTGGCGAGTGGAACTCGCTGAATGAAGTCAGTATTGCACCTGCAGTCACGCATCGTGCCCAACCCAAAATGGGCGGTGGCTATGCAGGACAAGCTGCAGCAATTACTACATTAAACAAAGTATCTGTTTCGCATGAAACCAGACTAACCACAGGCATTGGTGAGTTTGACCGTGTATTGGGGGGCGGTTTGGTTACAGGTTCTGTGGTGCTCATTGGTGGTGACCCTGGTATCGGTAAATCGACCATTTTGCTGCAAACTGCAACACACATGGCTGCGGCCAACAACACCGCCTTATATATCACGGGTGAAGAATCGCTTTCACAAGTGGCATTACGTGCTCAACGCTTAGACTTACCCACAGATCAACTCAAAGTCATGGCAGAGACCTGTGTTGAACGTATTTGCGAAGTGCTTGCGCATGAACGCCCTGCTGTGGCTGTTTTAGACTCAATTCAAACTTTATATACCGAAACGTTGCAATCCGCACCAGGTGGCGTTTCACAAATTCGTGAATCGGCGGCACTTCTAACTCGCTTTGCAAAAAACAGTGGCACAGCACTCTTTATTGTGGGTCACGTGACCAAAGAAGGCGCTTTGGCAGGGCCACGCGTCTTGGAACACATGGTCGATTGTGTCCTATATTTTGAAGGCCAGTCAGACTCTCGTTACCGTATGATTCGGGCCGTCAAAAACCGTTTTGGCGCAGTGAATGAGCTGGGTGTTTTTGGCATGACCGATAAAGGCTTACGTGAAGTCGCCAATCCATCAGCGATATTTTTAAGTCGTTATGATGAAGCAATCCCAGGTTCGATTGTCATGATTAGCCGCGAAGGTACACGTCCCCTTTTGGTTGAAGTACAAGCCTTGGTGGATGATGCACATGGTCAACCTAGACGTGTAGCTTTAGGTTTGGAGCAAAACCGTCTGAATATGTTGTTGGCGGTCATGCATCGACATGGTGGTGTGCAAACCTCAGGGCAAGACGTGTATGTAAATGTGGTTGGTGGTTTAAAAATTACCGAAACAGGCTCTGACCTTGCAGTATTGCTGGCCTGTGCTTCGAGCTTACGAGGCAAAGCCCTACCACAACAATTGGCTGTTTTTGGTGAGGTCGGTTTGTCGGGCGAAATCCGCCCTGTGCCTAATGGTCAAGAACGCTTAAAAGAAGCCATTAAGCATGGCTTTAAATACATTATTGTGCCTCGTGGCAATGCACCACAAAAAGCCATTGCAGGTGTGCAAATTATTGCGGTAGCTCGTTTGCATGAAGCTTTAAGTGAAGCCATGAGTTTAAGTGAAAATCTCTAAAGACTTTTTAGCCGTATTCACTTCACTATGTATTTCTCAACATTTGTAGAAAAAATACCGATTTTATATTGAAATTCGTAGCAAATGCCTGCATAAATACACAGCTTAACTTTATTTTAATATAGGAAAATTTGATGGAAGTTCGACAGCGTGGTTTGATTGCAGCAATGCTTACAGCGACCTTATTGGTAGCACCGTTGGCAGCAGAAGCAAAACGTGCAGGTGGCGGTAAAAGTCATGGTATGAGCCGTTCTGCAGCCCCAACTCAGTCTTACCAACAACCTCGCCAAACAACGCCAGCACAACAACCTGCTCCTGCTCAGCAAAAATCTGGCCCAGGCGTAGGTGGTATGGTTGCAGCAGGTGTTGCTGGTGCAGCGATTGGTGCTGTTGCTGCGAATGCTTTGGCAGATGACCAAGCCAGTGCAGCCGAAGCACAAGAGGAAAAAGGTGGTATTCCAAGCTGGATTTGGATTTTACTCGCTGCTGCTGTCGCCTTCTTCATTTTCCGTAAGATGGGCGCAAAAAAAAAACTAACGCCTAACCCGTATGCGCCAAACAGCGGTGCCAATCAGGCACCGTTTGCGCAAACTCCAGCAAATGCTGCTCCGCGTAACGACAATACAAATATTTTTGGTCAGTCTGTAGGTGGTTCTGCAGCTGCAACGCAAGCACCTTTTGGCCAAGCAGCAAATAACAATGCTCCTTTCGGCACAGCTTATACCAACAGTGGCAACCAATTGCCTGATGGTTCTGAGCCAGCGGCTTTCTTACGTGTTGCACGTCAGCGTTTTAACCATATTCAGTCTATGAATACAGCAAGCAATATTGCAGAAATTCAGCGTTATTTAACACCTGATTTATATCAGTCAATGTATCAGGATATTATGGCAAACCAAGACCAAGATGTAGCAGAGTTTTCTAACTTAAATGCAATGGTGGTCGATTCTACAACTGAAAATGGTCAATATGTGGTGAGTGTACGCTTTACTGGTACGGTCAGCGAAGACCTGAACAGCCTACCGCAGCCATTTACAGAAATCTGGCACTTTGTAAAACCTGCAGGTTCAAACCAAGACTGGTTAGTGGCAGGTATTCAACAAGAGCAATAATTTCAAAATAATTTAAAAACAGCGGCCTAGGCCGCTGTTTTTTATATCTATCTTTTATCAGACAGAGCTTCTATTCAAAAACTTCTTTGCAATTTTGCTCTCTCTTTTATTCTTATCCAGCATAAATTAAAGAAAAACCTAGTAGTTAAGAGAATGCAGCTTTGATACTGAATAAACATATTAAACAGGACTTCAATATCTTCTAGGTTCTGCTCTGGATTGAGGCAGGACAACATCTTGATATTTACAGATAAACCCATAAACTTAAATACGGCATCGCTTCGATTTATACAAAAGTGAATACATTTAGGCGATGTAGCAACTTCTATTGGATTCCTACCACAAAAAAGCCCTGCTCAACTGGCAGGGCTTTTTTACGGATGATCAATACATTATTCAGGCAATGGAATAAATTGCTTATCTGAATTTTGTACTTTTCGTTCACCTACAGCGACCTGTAAATCTAGTGCCTCTTCACCACGCTCTACCGATACCGTGACTGTGCTGTTTGGTGCTTGTGCTGCCACATAATTAATTAAATGCGAAGTTGATGTAATCGCTTCATTATTTACTTTCAGAATTTTATCACCACGTTTTAAACCAGCTTCTGCAGCTGGGCCACCACGCAGTACATCTGCAACCACTACACCACCTTGTGCAGGCTCTAAAATATTGTCTTGCTCTACAGGCAATAAACTAATACCTAACCACCCACGAACCACACGTCCATCTTTTAAAATAGAGTTTAAAACTTGCTGACACACCTGCGCAGGAATCGCAAAACCAATCCCCAATGATCCACCCGATTGCGAGAAAATTGCAGTATTTACCCCAATTAAATTCCCTGCCACATCAATCAATGCACCACCAGAGTTACCTGGGTTAATTGCCGCATCGGTTTGAATAAAGTCTTCATAGGTATTAATGCCTAAATCAGAACGACCTGTGGCAGAAATAATCCCCTGAGTCACCGTTTGCCCTACCCCAAACGGATTGCCAATCGCAAGAACTACATCGCCAACTTCATTACCACTGAGTTTAAATGGCAAGACTGGCAATTTTTCTAACTCAATTTTAATTACCGCCAAGTCCGTATCTGGGTCAGTACCAACAACTTTTGCCTCAGCACGACGACCATCATGCAATGCCACCACAATTTGTTCTGCCTGCGCAATCACATGGTTATTTGTCAAAATATAACCGTCTGGACGAACAATTACCCCAGAACCCAAACTGTTTTCATTTGGACCTTGCTTAAATTGATCGGGTAACTGGTTACCAAAAAACTCACGAAACGCAGGGTCATTCAGTAATGGATGATCCAACTGTTTGACTTTTTGTGTGGTAAAAATATTCACCACTGCTGGCGCAGCCACTTTTACCGCAGCACTGTACGACACTACCCCACCTGTGCGTGTCGTATCAATCAAAGGCTCTATTTTCTCGGCAGGCATTTTTACACCATCTGCTGCTACAGGCGCTTTCGGTTTTTGTAATTGTTGCCAAGTGACAAAGCCAATAATGACCAGAATGAGTAACACCCAAGGTAACCAGGTAAAGCTCCGGCGCACGTTTTGTACCTCTAAATAAATTTTTTGATGATTAAGTTATTGAATGCACTATTGTAAAACGAAACATACATAGAAACATAAAAAAGCCGAAGAGTTTTGTCTTGCTTTAGTTACAATACAAAATATGTTTTGATGTAAATGAAAAATCTGCAATTTGAGAGAGTTATGGCACAATTAAAAGACATTATTCAATGGTGTGATCAAACTTTAAGTACGCATGAATTTAAAGATTATGCACCTAATGGATTACAAATTGAAGGTAAGCCTGAAGTGCATAAAATTTTATGCGCAGTCACTGCGTCGCAAGATGCAATTGATGCCGCAATTGCCCAAAATGCAGACTTACTTTTGGTGCATCATGGCTATTTCTGGAAAGGTGAAGCCTACCCGATTACAGGTATGCGTGGTAAACGCATTAAAAGTTTAATCCAGCATGACATTTCTTTGGTCGGCTATCATTTACCGCTAGATTCACATCCAAGTCTAGGTAATAACGCTGCCACTGCAGAACTTTTACAATTAGAAAATCTGCAAGCATTAGACCCAAGTGAACGTCATCCTATTGGTAATATTGGTTTTCTACAACGAGCCATGAGTGCAACAGAATTTCGCGACTATTTAACAGCACGTTTAGGTTTTAATACGATTCATCTTCCTGCTGAAAAAAACCACATTCAAAAAGTCGGGTTCTGCACAGGTGCAGCACAAGATTTTATTAGCAAAGCGGCAGAACAAGGCTGTGATGCATTTATCTCGGGTGAAGTCAGTGAGCGAACCTTTTACGAAGCTAAAGAATTAGGCGTGCATTATTACGCTTGCGGACACCATGCAACTGAGCGTTATGGCGTGCAACGTCTCGCAAAAGCTATTTCAGAACAGTTTAATATTGAGTATAGTTATTTCGAATTAAATAATCCGATTTAATGCCCTGTTGCACCTTATAGTTTCACATAAATGACATCTGTGTTTGACATGGTCTTTAGATGTATACATTCGGGTCTTATTCTGTATTGTTATTTATACACAATGCGCAATTTGGCTTGAAATCTATTACAATAGAGCCACTTAATGTTAAAACCCAGCAAAATGCAAGGAATTGAAAACATGACAACGATTACTTTACCGGCTTTACCATACGGTTATGAAGATCTTGCTCCGCACATCAGCAAAGAAACTTTAGAATACCACCACGACAAGCACCACAATACTTATGTGGTAAATCTAAACAACCTAATCGCAGGTACAGAACTTGAAGGTAAAACTTTAGACGAAATCATCAAAGCTACTGCGGGTGATGCAGCTAAAGCTGGCGTATTCAACAATGCTGCACAAGTTTGGAACCACACGTTCTACTGGAACTGTATGGCGAAAAATGGTGGTGGTAAAGCGACTGGTGCTTTGGCTGCTAAAATTGACGAAGCTTTCGGTTCTTACGAAAAATTTGCTGAAGAATTTGCTGCTGCTGCAACCACTCAATTTGGTTCAGGTTGGGCTTGGTTAGTTGCAGACGAAGTGAATGGTAAACTTTCTATCCTTAAAACTTCAAACGCTGACACTCCAATGGCGCACGGCAAAGTTGCAGTATTAACAATTGACGTTTGGGAACACGCTTACTACATCGACTTCCGTAACGCACGTCCTGCTTACATCAAAACTTTCTTAGAAAGCCTAGTGAACTGGGACTATGCAAATGCTAAATATGCTGGTCAAGACGCTGGTGTAGAAAAATAATTTTTATTTTTCTATAGAAAAACTGCTCTTTATGGGCAGTTTTTTTATTTTTGGGCATCAAATGCATATTTATAAAGCAAACAATGCATTTATGATGCTGAACGTGTTGACGACTTTAACTTTCATCCCTAAAATGCCCCTCAGATTCTCCAATAGCTCAGTCGGTAGAGCGACGGACTGTTAATCCGCAGGTCCCTGGTTCGAGCCCAGGTTGGAGAGCCAATCTATTCTCCCATAGCTCAGTCGGTAGAGCGACGGACTGTTAATCCGCAGGTCCCTGGTTCGAGCCCAGGTGGGAGAGCCAAGATTCTTAAAAGCCCACGCATCATAACGTGGGCTTTTTTTATGTGCTTTCAATCAGGATCATCGCAACAAAAAAAATGGCCAAGCCAAATCCAAAGATTCATCAGCAAGCATCACTACAATAACATAAGCTGTAAAGAGCGTTAGTCGATACTTGTGAGCAATACCATTTTTCGCTAACTTAAATCATCTACAACAATAAAATTTGAAAACCCATGCAAGCACCCTGGTTAAAATCACTTATTTTTTGGGCCATTCTTATTGTGGTGATTTTTGCAATTTTCCAATGTACGCAAAAATCTGAAAGCAATAAAACTGCTGCTGCGCTCATGTACGAACGTCTATATCAATGCAGTCGAGATTTACCTACCCATAAGCAAGCCACTTTAAAACAAATACAAAGTCAGATCAAAACCGACATGACGCAACAAGAGATGCTGAAATTGATACAAGCCTGCCGTCAAGCCAATCCGCTACAATCACGTGAAGATTATATAAAAGCGATTCGGTCACTTTAAAGTGCTATAAAACTGGCTAGGCGCTTATTTTTAAAGCAATTAATCTGCTTTTTAACGCTTTTTTTTCAATTCTGACTTGACCCCAACCAGTTAGACACATAGAATGCCTGTCAGATTCTCCCATAGCTCAGTCGGTAGAGCGACGGACTGTTAATCCGCAGGTCCCTGGTTCGAGCCCAGGTGGGAGAGCCAAATTCTAAAAACCCACTCCATTTGAGTGGGTTTTTTTATGGCTGTGGATTTTCACGTGTTTACATCAAGTCAATCGACCTTCTTTGTGATTGGATGCCTTGCCAGTGTCGCACTGCTATTTTTACTGGTACAGCAATTATTTTTTCCCAAGAAAAAATTTTATCCCAAACCGATCATGACTGCCTTTGAGCGCAGAATGTTTATGCGCTTAAAACAGGCTTTTCCTGAGCATCATGTACTGGCACAAGTAGCTTTTAGCGCCTTAATCACCAACACTCATTATAAAATTCGTGCGCTCTTTAACCGCAAAGTGACTGATTTTGTAATTTTAAATGCTGAGCTGCAAGTCATCGCAATTGTAGAGCTAGATGACCCCTCGCATATTGGTAAAGAACAGGAAGATGCTGAACGTGATGCAATGTTCCATGAAGCGGGCTATCGTGTTGTCCGATACACCGAAATTCCGAGTATCAGACAACTACAACAAGATTTAAATTAAAATACCCGTAGTGTTAAGGCGCAACTTCTGAAGCCGCTTCAGTTTGACTCGCCTGCTGCGCTTGTTTTTCTGCAGCTTCACGCGCTTCAATGCGGGCAATCATTTCAGCTTGTTGTTGTTTATATTTTTCCTGATTTTTAGCATCACTATTCACAGCAAGAAATGCCATGCTGACTAAGAAAATAGGAATCAGCAAACCTAGACTGGCCAAGAGAATCATCTTTTTTAGACTTGGCTTTTTTTCAGGTGATTGCTGTTCAGACCGTGACATGGCGTTTTCCTACTTCAAACTCATCAAAATGATGCTCAATATAACAAAATCAGTTGCCTGCACAAAATTTTTATCTTTCATGCGTATGCACGGTTACCTATTCATCACGATACGAGTTCAATCATTCCAGGACCACTCAGCCTTAGAGATCACAATAAAAAAAGCATCTGAGTAACAATCACATCAGATGCTTTTCTAGATGATTTAAGTGAAAGTATTTACATTAAAGCCAGCACGATGCCAACAAAAATAATCAACCCTACCCAACGGTTATGACGAAATGCCCAAAAACAGCGTTGCGGGTCTTTATCTTTGGTTTTGCTCCATTGATATATAAAGTCTGCCACCACCACCAATAATGCAGCTAAGCCGAATGGAATCAGTAAACTTTCCAGCCACAGTGCTGTACCAATTAATAACACACTGACAGCCTGTAACAATGAAATGATTTGAATGTCATAACGACCAAACAAAATTGCGGTAGATTTCACCCCAATTTTTAAATCGTATTCTCGGTCTGTAATGGCATATTGCGTGTCATACGCTACCGTCCATGCCAAATTACCAAAGTACAGTAACCAACACGTTAAATCAGGTGTAACCCCAACAGCGGTATAAGCCATAGGGATAGACCATGAAAATGCTGCACCCAAAAACACTTGCGGTAAATGGGTATAGCGCTTCATAAACGGATAAATAAACGCTAAGAATAATGCCCCAAACGACCAGTAAAACGTTTCAATCGGTAAAAACAACAACATAGCAGCACTGAGTGCCACTAAACCTAAGAATACATAAATGGCCTCTTTGGCACTAATCACACCCGTGGCCAAAGGTCGGGTTTTGGTACGCTCCACATGACCATCTACTTTACGGTCGGCGAAGTCATTAATGGCACAGCCTGCAGCACGCATAAAAATTGTGCCCAGAATCATTGGAATAAGTATTCCTATAGAAGGCATCCCCTGATTGGCAATCCACAATGCCCACATAGTTGGCCAAAAGACTAATTCGGTGCCAATAGGTTTATCAAAACGACACAGATAATAATATGCTTCTAAACGCTCACGCCACGTGATCTGTTGTGCCAATGCCATGCCACTCTCGTATCTTAATGTTGTTGAATGAATTGCTCAAAGCGCGGTAAAAAAGTTTCTTGCACAATAAATTTACAGCCATGCCAAGTATAGCAACTCTGCCGTGTCCAGCCCTCTTCCAGTAACACCACACGTCTTTGGCATAAAGGATTCGTGCGCTGAAACAAAAACCAGCCAATCGGTTTATTGCCAATATGCTTAAACAATCGAGCTTTGCCCTGCACACTTAGAATTGGGAAAATACTTTTGGCTTTAACCCAAGGCTCTGCATCACAGCCATATAAATAGCTTTCACGCACCCATGAAGTGTGCCAATGTGGCATTTGCATCCACTGGGCATCTTGTAAATTTAAGCGTTGATAAGATTGTTGCAGCGGCTCGACTTTAAAGTGTCCGCCTGCTAATTGGGTCAGTTGTTGAGTCAGAGAACCTGCTGCATAGAGCCATGTTTTTAATTCAGAAGGCAAATCTGCCTGCTTGGGAAAAATAGGCTGTGTTCGCATGTTCCGCCACCTTAACAAGATAGCCTAGTGTAGCCCAAAATCAGGCAAAGTTTTGTGACCTATCGCTCAATTCAATGCAATTATCTTAAAAAATCAGGTGAATTCTTATATTTTGATAAAGACTATGAAAGCACCACTGCACTAATCAATCAAGTACACATCAAAAAACCCGCCGAAGCGGGTTTTTAAATTCGAGATGTGCGTTGTATTACAAGCTGTAGTACATATCAAATTCAACTGGGTGAGTCGTCGTGTTCAAACGGCGTACATCTTCAGTTTTCAACTCGATATAAGCATCAAGCATCTCTTTAGTGAATACACCACCTTTTAATAAATAGTCTTGATCTTCTTTTAATGCATCAAGCGCCATTTCTAAGTTGTGTGCCACAGTTGGGATTTTTGCTTCTTCTTCAGGAGGAAGATCATACAAGTTCTTGTCTGCTGCTTCACCTGGGTGAATCTTGTTTTGAATACCGTCAAGACCTGCCATCAACAATGCCGCAAAACCTAAGTATGGGTTCATCATTGGGTCAGGGAAACGTGCTTCAATACGTTTGCCTTTCGGGCTAGACACGTAAGGAATACGGATAGACGCAGAACGGTTACGTGCTGAGTAAGCCAACATAATAGGCGCTTCAAAGTGCGGTACTAAACGCTTGTATGAGTTTGTAGAAGGGTTAGTTAACGCATTCAAAGAGCGAGCATGTTTGATAATACCGCCAATGAAGTACAACGCCATTTCTGACAAACCTGCATATTCATCGCCAGCAAACAAGTTTTTACCGTCTTTAGAAATTGACATGTGTACGTGCATGCCTGAACCGTTATCACCAACCATTGGTTTAGGCATAAAGGTTGCTGTTTTTGCGTACTGATGTGCTACGTTCCAAACTGCATATTTGAACTGTTGCACTTCGTCTGCTTTACGCACCATTGTGTTGAAGCTCACACCAATTTCTAACTGGCAAGAAGCAACTTCGTGGTGATGTACTTCTACACGACCAGGCCCCATGATTTCTTCAATTTTTGCACACATATCTGCACGCATGTCTTGAGAAGAGTCTACTGGTGGTACTGGGAAGTAACCGCCTTTCACACGTGGACGGTGACCTGAGTTACCTGCTTCATAGTCTTTACCTGTAGACCATGCTGCTTCTTCTGCGATTAATGTATGGCGCACGCCAGACATATCGATGTCCCATTTTACTTCGTCAAATACGAAGAATTCTGGTTCAGGACCAAAGAAAGCCGTGTCACCAATACCTGTCGATTTTAAATATTCTTCAGCACGGCGAGCAATAGAGCGTGGATCGCGATCATAGCCTTGACCTGTAGATGGTTCGATGACATCACAAGTCACAACCACTGTTGGCTCAGCAAAGAACGGGTCAATGAAACCAGTTGCAGCATCTGGGCGTAAGATCATGTCTGATGCTTCGATTCCTTTCCAGCCAGCAATTGAAGAACCATCAAACATTTTACCGTCTTCAAAGGTATCTTCATCGATACTGTCTGCAGGATAAGTTACGTGCTGCTCTTTACCCTTAGTATCTGTAAAGCGGAAATCGACCCATTTTGCACCACTTTCTTGGATGAGTTGAAGGACCTTGTTCGCCATGCTCATTTTGCTCCGATGTTTTTTGTTGCACCCGAAAGTGCGTGTTAGTAGTTGGTAGTTATTAAGCAATTAGCGTACCAACTTTTAAAAGCAATGCTAAAACCATGAATTCCGTATGAGAACACATCATTTAAATAATTTACTTTGACGCTATTATACTGTCAGAAATACGAATTGCACCATATTCAAACACTGTTCATTTGTTTTGATAAAAAACGCCAAAACAAAGCACTATTTTAGTGCATTTTTTGTAAGCTTCTGCAACTGTGCCACTAAAAACACTAGCCAAACTCGCTCAATTTGCGGCAGTGATCGTTCTGATCTATATAATGATTGCTCTATCTAATAAATTGCGTGCTGCAAATGTTGTTATTTTATTCAGCTAAAATAACAACATACTTTAAAAATTATAAACCCACCTAATTTCAAAGCCACATCCACTTTAAAGCAGCATAGCAAGCAGCAATATTTTCTTTGACGTTTTTAAAGTTTTAGTTGGCTTAGCCTTTCAATATTTACGCATAGAAGATGCAACTTTTTAGCGCAACAACAATCTTATCGGTACAGTTATAGAGTCTGTAGCCTGTCTATGACAGCCCGATGAACAATTTTTGATTTCCTAGAAAATTGCTTTCGTTTATTTTCTTAAAAGATTGAATACCACTCAATTCACCTTGAAAAAAATTCAATGCAGTACTCTGCTGATAATCCTTAACAGCGATTATCATATAAATAGTCCGCAGAAAATGCTTATTTTTTGCTATGATGATAAGCGCTTTCTTATTCCATCTTCTTTTCGACAAGAAAACAAAGTCCTTTCTCATTTATAGGCGTAGGAATAAAGCACATTATCTCAGACTCTTTAACACTTAGAGTGTTTAATTTTCAATAGGTTAGCTCATGCTTTTGATGATCGACAACTATGACTCTTTTACCTATAACATCGTCCAATATTTTGGCGAGTTAAATCAGGAAGTAAAAGTCGTTCGTAATGATGCCGTGACATTAGAAGACATTGAGCGATGGCAACCCAAGTATTTGGTGATTGGTCCAGGTCCATGTTCTCCCTCTGAAGCAGGTATTTCTATTCCTGCCATTCAGCATTTTGCAGGCAAAATTCCATTACTGGGCGTGTGCTTAGGCCACCAAAGTATTGGACAAGCTTTTGGTGGAAACATTGTGCGCGCTAAAACTGTCATGCATGGTCGTTTGTCGGATATGTATCACAGCAATACAGGTATTTTTAGCAACCTGCCTTCACCATTTTCTGCAACCCGTTACCACTCTTTGGTGATTGATCAGGCGACTTTGCCTGATTGTTTAGAGGTCACTTGCTGGACCAACGAAGCAGATGGCTCGATGGAAGAAATCATGGGTGTGAAACATAAGACTTTGCCTGTAGAAGGCGTGCAATTTCACCCTGAATCGATCCTGAGCCAACACGGACATCAAATCTTTAAAAACTTTTTGGACATTTACGCCTAATGAACGAGTCAAATACCATGAATATTCAACAAGCTTTAAACCACATTACTAAACAAATTCATCTGACTCAGCCACAAATGGAAGATGTGATGCGTGCCATCATGTCGGGCGAAGCAACTGATGCCCAAATTGGTGCGTTAATGATGGGCTTACGCTTAAAAGGCGAAAGTATTGATGAAATTACTGCTGCTGCACGTGTGATGCGTGAATTTGCCATTAAAATTGATGTCAGCGATATTCCGTATTTGGTGGATATTGTTGGTACAGGCGGTGATGGTCAAAACCTATTTAATGTGTCTACAGCATCTTCCTTTGTCATTGCTGCTGCAGGCGCAACTATTGCCAAACACGGTAACCGTGGTGTTTCCACGAAATCAGGTTCATCTGACCTATTAGAACAAGCAGGCATTAATCTTGATTTAAATATGCAACAAACTGAACGCTGTATTCGTGAAATGGGCGTGGGTTTCTTGTTTGCACCAAATCATCACAAAGCCATGAAATATGCGGTGACTCCACGTAAAGAATTGGGGATTCGCAGCATTTTCAACCTGCTTGGCCCACTGACTAACCCTGCAGGTGTGAAGCGTTTCGTGATTGGCGTATTCAGTAATGAATTGTGCCGTCCAATTGCAGAAGTGATGAAGCAGCTCGGTGCTGAACATGTCATGGTCGTGCATTCTAAAGACGGTTTAGACGAAATTAGCCTTGCTTCGAGTACTTATGTTGCAGAACTCAAAGATGGTGAAATTACCGAATGGGAACTCACACCTGAAAGTGTTGGTATTGAATCTCAAACCTTAACGGGGCTGATTGTAGAGAACTCTGCTGAAAGCTTGGCACTGATTAAAGATGCTTTAGGTAAAAACAAGTCTGACAAAGGCGAAAAAGCGGCCAATATGATTGCTCTCAATGCAGGTGCAGGTATTTATGTATCAGGCTTGACCAACAGCTACCAACAAGGTGTGGCTTTGGCACATGACATTATTTATGGTGGACAAGCTTTGGAAAAAATGGGCGTGTTATCTGAATTTACCAAAACGCTTAAACAGTATGAAGCTTAAGACAGGTTAGGAAGAATCATCATGGTTGATATTACAAATACAATTTTAGGTAAAATTGTAGAACGTAAGCAGGAAGAATTTGCCGAGCGTCTGAAGCAACGTAGTTATGCAGACTTAGAAGAATTGGCACGTGCAGCAACACCTGTACGTGGCTTTGCACAAGCCTTGCACAGCAAACGCCCTGCTGTAATTGCCGAAATTAAAAAAGCGTCTCCATCTAAAGGCATCATTCGTGAAAATTTCAATCCTGCCGAAATTGCACAACAATATGAAGCCGCAGGTGCTGCCTGCTTATCTGTACTCACAGATATAGATTTCTTTCAGGGTGCAGATGAAAATATTCAAATTGCCCGTTCGCACTGCAGCCTACCTGCCCTGCGCAAAGACTTTTTAATTGACCCTTATGGCGTGATTGAAGCGCGTGCTTTGCATGCGGACTGTATTTTGCTCATTGTGTCTTGTTTGTCTGATCAGCAATTGCAAGAAATGTCTGAAACGGCGTTTGAACATCATTTAGATGTATTGGTGGAAGTGCATGATGAAAGCGAACTCGAACGTGCACTAAAACTGTCTGAACGCTGCATTTTAGGGGTCAATAACCGCGATTTAAAAACCTTTCAGGTCGATTTAAATAACTCGTTGCGTTTAAAAAATCTTTTGTCCCCTTCTCGCCTTTTAGTTACAGAAAGTGGTATTACGACTCCTGAAGATGTACGCATGATGCAGGAACACGATATTCACAGTTTCTTGGTAGGCGAAAGCTTTATGAAACAAGAACGTCCAGACCTTGCCTTTCAAGCACTGTTTGGTCAGCCTGAAAATCTTTAATTCATTCAAAGTACCATGAGTAAACATGATTCCTCGCTTTCTAAAGAACAGTACAAGTTACTGAAGTCTTTTAAAAAGCAAATCACTCAGCCTCATTCTGCTCCTATTGCCAAACCGTCTGAACCCAAAGTTCAGACGCCCGAGCAACAGCAGGAAGATGATTTGGCATTGTTTCATCAGCAAATGCAAGGTGTCCAAAAAATGGATGCGGGCAATATTGCTAAACTTGAAACACCTGCCAGAAAAAAGCCTGATGCACAAACACTGGCCAAACGTGCTGCAGCAATGGGGCCAATGGAAACAGATGAAACTTTGTTGTCCGATACGCAAGCCATGCTGAATCCTGTTGGTAGTCAGGCTGCATTGAGTTATCGGATTGCAACCCTACAGCATAAAGTCTTTGAAGATTTAAAAGCAGGCAACTTACGCTGGTTTGAAGCTGTAGATTTACATGGCTGTACTGTAGAAGAAGCGCGAGTTGCGGTGTTGCAAATCATTCAAATGGCCAAAGATGAAAACCAGAACGTGATTAAAATTGTACATGGTAAAGGCCCTGAAGCCATTTTAAAAACCTATGTGAATGGTTGGCTGCGTCAGCATCGAGATGTTTTGGCTTTTGTCAGTGCGCCTGAAAAACAAGGTGGTACAGGTGCGGTTTTAGTGTTGCTTAAACGTAGTGAAAAGAACCCAAAGTTTAAACAGTAATCGGATTCATCTTTTAAACAGGGCATTGCAATAGTTTTCTGTTACAATGCCGTCCTTGTTCAATATCAGTGTAAGTGAACACGTCTTATGTCTATGCAGCAATCCTACGCAAACATCCTAACCGCCGTTGGTGAAGATCTTAATCGTCCAGGTCTCAAAGATACGCCGATGCGTGCTGCTAAAGCTTTTTCGTATTTAACTTCGGGTTATAGCCAAACTTTAGCCGAAGTCACCAATAATGCAGTGTTTCCATCCGACAATCGTGAAATGGTATTGGTTAAAAATATTGAGTTCTACTCACTATGTGAACACCATTTATTGCCATTTTATGGTCGTGTGCATATTGCCTACTTACCAGAAGGCAATGTATTGGGCTTGTCTAAATTTGCCCGCATTACCGAAATGTTTGCTCGTCGTTTGCAAATTCAGGAAAACCTGACTCAGCAAATTGCTGAAGCTGTAGCTGAAGTGACCAAAGCTCGCGGAGTTGCTGTAGTCATTGATTCAGCCCACATGTGCATGATGATGCGCGGTGTAGGCAAACAGGAATCAACCACACGTACCGTGTCTTTTGTGGGAGATTTTAAAACCGACAAAGAAGCACGTCGTGAGTTTTTAAGTGCAGTGCCTGAAAGTTTTTAAATGACGTTTGCTCTAAATAGATCAAGCCTACATAAAAAAATCCCGAAATTGATTTCGGGATTTTTGCATTTTAGTGTCTAGCTATATGTTTAGCCCATATAAACATTATTACGCCCATTATTTTTGGCGACATACAAAGCTTTATCTACTGCATCTAGGAACCGTTGATAGTCTGGGTGACCATCATATTCATGTACCCCAATACTAACGGTGAAATTAAAGCTCGCCCCAGTAGAAGTATTGACCGTTCTGTCCGCAACCCGTTTACGAATATTTTCAGCGACTTTTAACGCTCGCTCTACATTGGTATCGACCTGTAAAAGTAAAAACTCTTCACCGCCAATACGGAATGCATAATCACTGCCCTTGGTATATTGCAAAATAGAATCTGCCAAAAATTGTAAGGCTTCATCGCCAGCTGCATGTCCATAACGGTCATTAATGTATTTAAAATGGTCAGCATCTATGGAAAGCACAGTCAGCGGTGTATTATTTTTACGCGCAAAGTTAATTTCACGCGCCACAATAGTACTTAAGTAACGTCTATTCAGTAACTGAGTTAAAGCATCATTCCCTGAGTTGATATATTCTGAAACCTGAAAAATTTGATCAATCAAATGTAAAATTTCACGGTTTTTAGCGCGGATCAACTGAATCATTTCAACTGCATGGGATTGGCTTTCAGAATTCTTAATTTGTTCAATTAATTCATCAACTTGATAGATGCGATCGGTAATTGTACCGACCTGCTCAGTATTGGAAAATGCATAAGCAGCTTTATGAATAAACCATAAACCAAATTCAGTTTTAGATAAAATTGGCTGTGTCAGTTTGCTGTGGTCTGATACAACCTGAAACATGAGCTCATTTTCCCAATCCAATAATGTACCGCGCTGACGATCTTTTTGCACGGTAACATCCTGCATTGCAGAAAATAAGCGGTAGGTATGTTTCATATCATTATGAACTTCTACTTTAAGTTCATAAGAACGACACATAATTTCGGTGGCAAAACACAGAATTTGGCACAAATAATTAATCTGGTTTAAATTGGTATAAGGCTCATTGGCCAAAAAAGTTAAGGCCTTTTTGATAATGATGCGCACACCACGAAGAATCATCCAAGATGGAATATGCACACGCGCATGCACATCACCCACTTTAAATTGCTTTTCAACAATTTCTAAATAATTTTGTTTGAATGGTACTTCAAAACTAGATACTAACCATTGATGTAATGAGTTTTTTAAACGGTTTTGTACCATTTCAACGGAAAGAAACTCTAAAGCTTGTTCTTCCAATAACATTTGTTGATAAAATTCAAGTACAAAAGCATCAGCATGGGTTTGAACGAACTGAAATGTAGCTTCTAAATCAGCTTGACTATATTGCTCACAAACGATTTTCCACTGATCTGCCAGTTCACGCTTACACTCTTGATACATCCCAACCATCCAACTGCCATCTAAACGCTCAAATTCTAACGAATTTGAAGGATAACTCAATTAAATTTTATCTAAACGCGAACAATGTCACATTAAACCAATTTAGAAAAAATGCACATAACCCAAACTAGTCTTATCCCAGTTCTTTTTGTCTTGTTGCTGATATTCCCACCCCAAACGTAAAACATGTTGTGGATGAAACATATATTGAAACTGACTATTCAATTTAAATTGCCATTGATGTGAATCTTCCCAATACGGCAATTCCACTTGAACAAGGCTATTAATACGTTTTGACCAGATATTTTGACAACCCAGTGTCGGGCCAATGCCCACGCGCCAGCCTTTATCTAAAGCCTTTCCAGCTTGAATATGATTCTGCACTTGTGCATAACATAAATGCTCACGCGTCTGACTAGCCAAACTATAGCCAAACTGGGTCTTGATGCTCATCACGCCATGCTGCTCAGTTTCACTAAAAGTTCCGTGTGAATTCAATGCTTCTTGCTGCCAACCAAAATTAAAGCCCCAACTGAGCGGTGTTTTAAATGGCGTGACTGGGTTATAAGAGTTCACCGAAAGTACATCTAACTGATTCAGTTTTAAACGCTCTTCACGGTATTGTAAGGATAGGTCTAAGAAATTCAGCTGCGTCCCTGTACGAAAACCGCCTTGTGGGTCGAGTAAATCATGGTACGCCTGACGATGGTTCAATTCGATAAAGTGCTCCCCTTGCACCTCGCCTGTGTGTACCGCAACAGTTCGTGCGTCGTGCCCCTGTACAGGATCAACCTGAGGGCGCGGAGCATCCTGACGTTGTTTTTCTAAATTGATCTGACTTCTTAAACTCAGAATTTGTCTAAGCCGTGGCTGTGCCTGTTTGGCATCAATTTTGCGTCCAATCAGTTTTAGGTATAAATCGTCATAGGCCATTTCTAAAATTTTAGCCTGATCGCTTTGGCTGTAATTTTTCAAAATTGAAGCAACATTCTGAGGTTCTGCTTCAGCCACTTGATGCGCTGTTTTTGCCAAAGCCGTGCCATGCTGTCGAGCTTGTGCCAATAACTGAGTTTCCAAAGCAGGACGATAAACCACATCGGCAACTAAATTTTCCTGTTCTACAGCCTTCAACGTTTCAATAGGGATGGACGCCACTTTAAATTGCTGTTGTAAATTCAACTCGGGGCGTACCAGATCAATTAACCCTAGTAAACGATAGGCGCAATTATCACTAATAAAATAATAAGGGAATTGCACATGCTTCATTTCCCAAATGTGCTGCACTAAAAATGTGGTTTCTTGTTCATTCAGTGCCAGTTCATATTCCCATAAATCACGGCTTTCTAAATCGCCATATTCTTTTACTTTACGGTAATACGGCATTAATGAATATTCACCTGGATACTGCCCTGTAAGCCCTTTCCACGCATAAGACCAACCTTCACTGCCAGTGACGGTTGCTGCATAATTCACGGCATAGGATATAAGATTTAATTGTTTTTGATCTTTCGGGTCCAAGCGCAATAAGGTATGCCCAAACATAGAACTTGGATTGCCCATAAAGTCTGTGGCATAAATCAGCACTGCTTTATAGGACTTAATTTGCCCAATCCATTCATCCAATTCAGGGCATTGCACCTGTGCTAAGTCCTGTTGAGGAATATTTAATTGTTCAATCAGCCAACGACTGCGTGCAGGAAATTTACACTGCACCGATTGATTGGCAGGCGCTGTTTCAAATAATGCCTGCACATTGCGAAGTAACTCTTGGTCTAAATTGCTTCCACCTTGTTCTGACACAAAATAGCCCGCATATTGCACTTCACTTTTGCCTTGCTGCGCATACATTAAGCGCTGCCAAGTCACCTGTTCTGCTAAGTGCAAATCTTTGGCTTTTTGCACATAATTGCTTGCAGATGTGGCTAAAGTTTCAGCCCTTTGTGCCACAGAACTTGGAGAAAGTTGTTGAGTCAGGCTGGTTGATATTTCAGAAGATAAAGCAAAAACCGTAGGAGATAAAAAAGCAGCAGTACACAAGACAAAAAATTTCATGGACATCTTATATGTTTTTTATAGGCAAATTTGAATTTCAACATTGTATTTGGGTATAAAAAAGCCCTGCAATTACACAGGGCTTTCATTCAAACTTAAACGTATGCTTTTAATACGTCATCATTTGCCATTACGTTTTGTAAAGAAGCCAGAACTTCTAAAGACGTTTGGTTTTCTGCAGAGTAGATAGAAGCAAAGTTTTGCTTAGAAACTGTAAAGAAGTGTGCTTTATCTTCAGCTTTAATGCTTAGCAATTCAGCCAATACATTTAAGCTTTCACCTTCACCAACTGCCATATCACGTGCCAATGATTCAGCATTTTCATTGGTAAAAGTCACGACTTGTGCAGTTACTGTACCTGTACCGCTACAACCTAAAGTACCAAATGTAATACCAAATAATTGGTTAGCAAAAATACCGTTGGTGGTTGCTGCTAAAATTTTAGCCACTTTACCAGACTGACCTGCCCAAACTTGTGAACCGATACCACAACCTGCATCACGGTCTGCAAATGCTGCTGTAGAACCCACTGCCAACACTGCAGCCAATGCTAATTTTTTCATCATAGTCGTACTCCAGAAATTTATTATCCGAAAAGTTATGCTTCGAATCATTATTATTGCTTTGTGTAACTTTTATTACACCGCTTTAAGATAGCGAGATGCGACTAAGAACGCAAAACATTTATACCAAAGTCATGCATTATTTTTGTAGCGTAAGATCATCCCTGAATTGAGTCTGTTTTCGGAGCCTCATCTTTAAGTGTCCATCGTCCTTGAGCATCACGAATACCAAGTATTTGCATGACTAAAACTAGACTCAATAGCAGCAACAAGTACCAAGACCCCAACTTGCCCCAACCCACCATGTGCCACGTATCGACCTGACTTGGATATAGCCAAATTTGATAAAAGGTACTGATATTCTCTGCCACCCAAATAATAAATGCCAATAGCAACAATATAGGTAACATTGGCAGCTGCAATTGATGCTGTTGCAATTGAAAACGGATTTTGGTTTTCCAGAAAATCAGCACACTCCACGCAAATAAGCCGTAGCGAATATCTGGAATAAAAAATTTGCTCATGAAATTAATATAAGACAAAACCGCTAAAGCCAGCATATTCGGGAAAGTTGGCAAATTCAGTAACGATACCCGATACAAACGCAAGGAACGTGCAAAAAAACTACCAACTGCTGAATACATAAAGCCTGCAAACAGCGGCACAGTCATAATTTTAAACACAGCAGGTTGCGGATATTGCCATGAAGCAATCTGTGGATGGGTCAGAAAAATTTCCATGATCATTGCCAAAATATGAAATAAAGCAATCACCTTGGCTTCAGCCCAAGATTCTAGTTTTAAATATAAAAGACAAACCTGAATGATTAAGGCATAAAACAGCAAATAGTCATAACGAAAAAAGCCAAAATATTCCTGACTGGCCATAGGTGCTGTAAATGCAAATGCAATCAGCAATAAAATTCCAAATAAGGCAGCCGAAGCTGCCTTAGTCGAAAATTCAAATCCTGACTTCAGCCATGTTCGCCACATCATGATTTGACGACCCGACTGAAGCTCACGTTACCCATTTCCATCTACAACTAACTGATCTATATGATTGCTTTTATTATAGATATTTAGCGCTGTATTCATGTACGGTATCGATAAACACTTTAGGACGTTCAGGGTCAACCCATTGGGTAATACCATGACCCAAGTTGGCCACATAACCAGTTTTTTCACCATTGGCGTAAGCATCATCCAGCATTGCACGAGTAGCTTTGGCAATCGCTTCAGGTGAACCATATAAAGTGGCAGGGTCTAAGTTTCCTTGTAAAGCCGCACGACCATTTACAGTTTGACGTGCCACATTCAGTGGTGTTGTCCAGTCCAAACCAAAGGCATCTGCACCTGTTGCAATCATTGGCTCAAGCCATTGACCACCACCTTTGGTGAATAAAATAACAGGAATTTTACGGCCATCTTTTTCACGCTGCAGACCTGACACAATTTTCTGCATATAGTTCAGTGAAAATTCAATATATTCACGATGTGCTAATGCACCGCCCCAACTGTCAAAAATTTGAACTGCCTGTGCGCCTGCATCAATTTGTGCATTTAAATATTCAGTCACTGCGTCTGCCAAACGACCTAACAGCGCATGCAATACTTCAGGCTGTGCATACATCATGTTTTTGGTAAAACGGAAATCTTTACTTGAACCACCTTCTACCATATAGGTCGCTAAGGTCCACGGACTGCCTGAAAAACCAATTAAAGGCACTTGTCCACCCAAAGCAGAACGTATGGTCGATACTGCATTCATAACATAGTCTAAATCTGACTTGGCATTGAATTTAGGTAAATTGGCAACATCTTGCTCAGTACGCACGGTTTTATGAAACTTTGGCCCTTCGCCTGCCTCAAAATACAGTCCTAAACCTAAAGCATCTGGAACGGTTAAAATATCTGAAAATAAAATAGCAGCGTCTAATTCATAACGGCGCAGTGGTTGCAAGGTTACTTCACATGCAAATTCTGTATTTTTACATAGAGAAAGGAAATCTCCTGCCTGCGAACGTGTGGCACGATATTCTGGTAAATAACGTCCTGCCTGACGCATCATCCATACGGGCGTGCAATCTACTGGCTCACGTAATAAGGCACGAAGAAAACGATCATTTTTTAAGGTCGTCATTTACTTTCCCAACTCATTTTCAATCTTGCAGCCATCATATCAAAAAGGTTGAAGTTTTAATAACTTCATTTCTGGTTGGTCTTTTTATCCTAAACTTTACGTGCAATTTCAATTTTTATTTTCGTGAAATACATCACATAAACAAAAGCATCGGTAAAAGCATCATCCTCTTGCACATTTACACAAAACAACTACTGCATCTCCTTAGTTTTTCTGCAATACTTGGCTAGTTTTTATCTATGTAAATGAATAATTCTCAAGGTTGAATTACATGTTCGTTCGCACAATACTCGCAATGAGTTTAAGTTGCATTTTTGCAGGAACTACTTTTGCTGCATCTACTGCTGAACAACCGTTAAATCCACAAGTGATCAGCAATACTGCGGTTGAAGATCCAATTGATCCTTTAGCAACAGAAGCTTCTGCAGCACAAAGCACGCTCAATGCAACCGATACTGCTATTACGCAACAAGAACAAAATGATTTAAATAAGGCATCACAAACCTTAGATGATCTACACAAAACTGAAGATACCACTGCCGATGTAGGTGCAGCACCGACCACAGCACCGACCACAACCACGCCAAGCCAGCCTGTTGAAACCACAACCACTGCAGCGCCAAAAGCTTCGTGGACTTTAGACGGTCTTAATAATGCCACTTGGTATGAAAATATTGGCAAAGGTCAATTTCCAGTGTATGCGCGTGCGCATGTCATGTTGAATAATGCCCATGCTTCTCCGGGTGCAATTGATGGTACCAGTGGTAAAAATACCCTGAAAGCCATTGCATCTTTCCAGCAAATGAACGGCATTAAACCTACAGGTATTTTAACCCAAGAAACTTGGGATGCTTTGGTGGCACGTCAAGGTTCACGTCCTGCATTTGTAGAATACACAATTACTGAAGCTGACCTAAAAGGTCCGTATGCTAAGTCCATTCCACATGACTATGCAGAACAAGCCAAAATGAAAGGCTTGTACTACACCCGTGTCAGCGAAATGCTAGGTGAAAAATTCCACATGGATGAAAATTTCTTAAAGAAATTAAATCCAAATGCGACATTTAACAAAGCGGGTGAAAAGTTATTGGTGACCAATGTCCGCAATGACTTACCAGAAGACATTCACCTGATTGTGGCGCACAAAGGTGCAAAACAATTGTATTTGTTCAATAAGCAAAATCAAATGGTGGGTTCATTCCCTGCAACCATTGGTAGTGCAGATACACCATCACCAACAGGTACCTATAAAATTACGGGTGTTGCGCCAAACCCTTGGTATAGCTATTCACCAAGTAACTTTATTCAGGGTAAAAACTTAAAACCACTGTCTTTACCACCTGGCCCGAATGGCCCTGTAGGTAATATCTGGATTGGTTTGAGCAAAAAATCCTTTGGTATTCATGGTACGCCAAACCCATCGACTATTTCAAAAACAGCATCACACGGTTGTATTCGTTTAACCAACTGGGATGCCAATGACTTAGGTCGTAAAGTACGTTCTGGTGTGACTGTGAAATTCCTTGAATAATCGCACACCGTATAATCCCCCTGCTTAGGCAGCGAATGACCCACGTTTTACGTGGGTTTTTTGATGTTTGAAAAAAGTATGCTTTTACAGATCACCACCCTAAATGTTGCAATTTTAGAACGGCATGTTGCAGAACGGCTGTAGGTTGGCAACATAAAAAAGCATAAGATGGCTTTAAGTTAAAAAAATGATAGGAGCATGATCATGAATGCTTATTTACACCGTAGCGAAGAACGTGGTCACGTCAAAATGGGTTGGTTAGACACCAAACACAGTTTCTCTTTTGGTAGCTGGTATAACCCGAAATATATGGGTGTGAGTGCTTTACGTGTCATTAATGATGACCGTATTGCAGCGCACAATGGTTTTGGCACACACCCCCACGACAATATGGAAATTTTGACCTGTGTGTTAAATGGTACGATTTCCCACCGTGACAGTATGGGCAATGAGCGTCATATCAGTGCTGGTGAATGGCAGCTGATGAGTGCGGGTACAGGCGTTCAGCATAGCGAAATTAACAATGGCGATGAAGAAGTGCACATGTTGCAAATTTGGATTCAACCCAATGTACGCAATGCGGAACCGACTTACCAACAAATTCAGCGTGACCCAAATGCTGAACCGAACCAGTGGCATTTAATTGTCGGCCCGAATGACAATGCCCCAATGCATATACGCCAACAAGCCGAAGTGAAAGCTGCAGTATTGCAAGCAGGAAAGCAGCTAGATGTTGCTGCAACACAAGCGGTCAACTATGTGCATGTGATTCGTGGTGAAATCAGCATTGGTGAGCAGACCGTGAAAGCAGGCGATGCCTTGTTATTTGCTGATGATGCCGTGATTGAAGCAAAGCAAGACAGCCAATTTATTTGGTTTGATTTACCAAAACAGTAACTGCTTATTTTGAGTAGTGCCTGTAAATACTTTTAAGTTACCCTCTTGCCCTCTACTACAGAGGGCTTTTTTTATGGCTATAGTTGCTGTTTTCAGTTTTTAATCATAACTTTTAGTCACAATGATGACCTTACACTGTTGTCTGTAAATACGCTGCGATTTGCGCTGCCACATCTCGTGCTGTTCGGGAAACGCCAATTAAAGTTGCCGATGCTGCACCAGTCCAATCACCATAACCGACCAACCACAAATTTTGCTGTTGTAGCGCTCGATTTTCTGACACATCGACTGTACCGTGTGCATTGACCACACCCAAACTTTGCAAATGTGACACTGCTGCCTTAAAACCTGTACACCAAATAATGGCATCAATGTCCTGTTCACTTCCATCTGCCCAAACTGCAGTATGTTCAGTTAAATAGTCAAATGGCGGCAGGCCATGCAATACATTGCGTTGCCGTGCATCTTTGACACTTGGAATCATCACAATATCACCCAAACTGCCAATCGGTTGTTCAATGCTGCGACCTTCTT
This sequence comes from Acinetobacter sp. A3, assembly GCF_012371415.1. Classification (NCBI taxonomy): domain Bacteria; kingdom Pseudomonadati; phylum Pseudomonadota; class Gammaproteobacteria; order Moraxellales; family Moraxellaceae; genus Acinetobacter; species Acinetobacter sp. A3. The sequence goes on along the minus strand of NZ_JAAZQW010000029.1, from coordinate 1,607 downwards.
GCTGGGCTTTTAAGCGTTCCGTGGCACGTAAAAATAAAACCCGTCCATCTACATCATCGGCTAAAAAACTTGGGGGTTGCTGTGTAACCCAAAAGGTTTCAGCCACTTTAGACACTTCTGCCAAAATTTGTGCGCCAGAGTTACCACCACCGACAATCATCACTTTTTTTCCCTGAAAAGCTTCAGCATTGCGGTAATGGGCCGAATGAATTTGTGTACCTAAAAATCGTTCACGCCCTGCATAGGCTGGAATAAAAGGCTGACTCCATGTGCCTGTTGCACTCACGACCGCTTTGGCGCGCCAGCTTCGCTGTGCCGAACAAACGATTAAATCATTGCCTTCAGCTATGATGTTTTCGACCTGCACAGGACGCAGCACTGGGAATTGATAGCGCGCTTCATAAGCCCTTAAATAGTCAATCACTTCTAATCGCTTTGGATATTCCTGTTCAGTTTTAGGCATCAACCAACCCGACAAAGAACTCCATGTATTTGGAGAAAATAACTGCAAAGAATCCCACGCATGTTGCCACGCACCGCCCGCTTGCGTTTGATTATCCAAAATCAGAAAATTGATTTTTTGCCGTTTTAAAAAGTAAGCCGTGGCTAATGCAGCTTGTCCACCACCAATAATAATCACATCGGTATCAATTGTTTGACTCAAAATGACTCTCCTGCATACAAGACGCACATGCTATGTTTGATTCTAACCCTGTGTGAACAGTTTACTCTATGATCTTTGCTCTAGCTTTTAGATCATTTTTGGGCAGAGTACACACATAAAGCACAGCATTGATTTAACACTCAGTCCACAGAACAAGCTTTTTAGAAAAGAATGTCCAAAAAAGCAAAGCCAAGTCCTAGAACTTGGCTTTGTACTGCAAGGCTGCAAGAGCAAATGCTAGATAAAGTTAGACCTTAAAACGCCCACACCATTTTCAAGGTGGTGGAATGTCCTTCAGGACGATGCTCCACTTCGGTTTCTTTCAGGAACTTCGCCTCTAATGACCAGTTATCCTTCTTATATAGGACTTACGCATTGACGGATTCAAAAAAGTATTAAAATACTTTATAAAGTATCTGTGATCAGACGAATTAAACATGCTTCTACAGCAACTTGTACATTACCCATTTATATGGGCTTTCTCATGACAGAACCGAACTCTATTAGCTGCACACAACTTGCCGAGACTTATAACATCTCGCATGATAGTGTAAATCGCTTTCTAGAACGTGAAGACTACACACCTCACGACCTATATCAAGAAGCAATTCAACATATTGATAATAATAAACTTATAGTCAGTATTGATGATACTGTTTTAGATAAACCCTATAGTCAACATATGGACTTGGTTAGCTATTTTTGGTCAGGCAAACACCACCGATCCGTCAAGGGTATTAATCTCATTACCTTGTATGCGACAGATCAAAATGGTCAAAATATTCCAATTAATTTCCGAATTTATGACAAATCTGAAAGTAAAACCAAGAATGATTACTTTATGGATATGTTAAGTGAAGTACTCAGTTGGGGTGCAAAGATTCAATTTATTACAGGTGATAGTTGGTATTCATCGACTGGAAATCTAAAAACCATAAGAAAA
>NZ_JAAZQW010000028.1:0-34772 GCF_012371415.1 Acinetobacter sp. A3 | reverse complement strand
ACATTTTGTCTTGAGAACCAATATGTTACAAAAACAGGGCTTTTTTTCTACTCTTTTTTTATATCGAACTCAGGTTAAGAAAATAAAAGATTTATACTACGAATATTATGATTTCACGGCAGGGACGAGAACAGTTAAAGTGGCTTTTATCAACATAGATAGGAGTAAAACATGACTTTAAAAAAGATTCGTTATAATACGGCTGAATTGGTATGCTAAATAAACGCAATGCCAAGTTAGGTCTAAATTTTAAATCAGCAGCTCTAACAACAAAATTTAAATAATAAATATAAAACTAACGGTCCCAGTATTTGGGACCTTTTTATTTCTCAGTTTATCATTCATTGCTTTGATGCACTGCAGTCGCTACTTCAGCAGGCTCAATTTGAATTAACTTTTTACCAAAGCTGCGTAACCACCAAACCAATTGCGAGGTAAAAGGGACAGTGGCTGTTACCAATACATCACCATTTTCCAGTGTTTCAATGGTCTGGTCTTTACTTAACTGACTTTCATCAAAGTAAATTGCATCAGCTTTTTGCATGGTCAGTTTGAGCTGAATATTTTCTGTGGCTTTGCTGAAATTGACTCTGAAGCCCAGTTCGCCAGATTCAATATAAGCATCAATATCAAAATTGACAGGGTGTAATGCGCGTGAATCTAAAACTTTTGCGGCTTTAAAACGATGCAGGGCAAAGGTCTGAATATCTGTTTTATCAAAGCGGGTACATATTAAATAAATGACTGCGCCTTTTTGTACCAGTGCCAAAGGATTTAGCACATAGGTTTTTTCTTCACCTGAACTGCTGCGTGATTGGTAAATACATTCCAGTTGTTTGTCTTGTAGCAAGCCTTCATAAATTGCTTGCTGCGCATTACGGTCTACCAGTGGTGGAATTAAGGGTTGTGTTGCAGGCACAATCCGTACACGGTTAATCCATTGGCGAACATTATTTTGCGTAGATAAACTACGCCGTGCCAAATCAAACCAAGGGTTCATTTCTTCAATCAGACTTGGTGGCAACAAGTGTTTTAAATGTTCTTCGACCATCATAAAGGTGACCGCTTGTGAGCTGGTCATGTGTGGCAAGCTTTGAATAGGTGCATCTGATCGCCAACGCCAACCTTGTGGCACGGTACCGTTACTTTCAATAGGAAAGCGCTGCGAAATTTGGTTTAAGTCACGCTGAATGGTGCGCAAACTGATGTCAATGCCTTCACGTTGCAAGACATCGTGTAATTCACGCGTACCCATCCATTTACCTGTAGAGAGTCGCGATAAAATTTGCCATTGGCGATATAAACTATTCGATGTTTCTTTTTCTTGTATAGACATATTCAGTATTTGCTTGGTCGTTTTAAATGAGTCAGAACGTGAGTGTTAACACAATAAGAAAACTTAGAATGTTTAGCAAGTTTTTTACTCAAAAAGGGCGGTGCAGTACATATTCAGATCATGCATCTATGCAGTGAGTTCAGAGGATTAACGTATTTTAAATTAGATTAAACTATGTGAAAAAGTATGTGATTGATGCAAGACAACTCAGAATTTCGGGTGATTTGAGAGGGTGCTTTTTAATAAGCAAGCTTAAACTGTATGCTTTAAGTAAGGTCAAGTCTTTTTCTTGTGTGTTTGAGGTGGGTTTATGTAAATAAAAACACGTATTGCCTTATGGTGCTGTAGTTTAATTAAGCACACAATTTGGACAAAACCTAACTTGAAATAAGGAGGAACAATCAACCGTGAATTTATCTAGCAGCGATGCACGAGAAATTTTTTGGTTAGCCCGCTATTTAACCCGTATTCAATATTTATGTCAGCAATTTCCCTTTAAACAAAATGCGGCTGCTTTAAGCTATGCACATGCTTTTTGTTTACCTGCTTTTGATGCTGCATCTCTAAATGAGCTAATTTTAAATGAAGAGCAACCCGCGTCATTTGCCATGCAATTCCAGCAAAGTAGCGTAAAAATTCATAATTTAGCAGATGTGTTATCACCTCAAGCCTATACAGAATTGATACGCCTCATTCGAAATGCCCGTGACAATGCTGCTTATATTTGTGATGTGGTGCAAGACTGCCACGATGTTCTAGAAGCTGAGCCGCAAAATATTTTTTTATTCTTTCAATTGGGGCAAAAATTGGAAGAGTTAGATCGACAAATCCGACTTAAACAATCTAAGGACATGACAGTAGCGCAAGTGGAAATTATTGTGCAATTGCTCAAAGATTTAGGTTGGCTATCACTGGCTGAAGCATGGCAGCAACTTAAACAACAACCTGATAGCATGAATTTTTATCATTTTAGCGACCACATTCAGCATTTACTTTCTGTGGATTAAAGCACCGATTCATCCTGCTTTGAACTTGTTGATAAAATCGGTGGCTATTCACTCCAGCATGCATCTAAAAAAATAATGGAAGCCTGAGCTCCCATTATGTATTGAATTTATTGTCAATCTTAATCAAGTTTCAAGATTCGATGCAATGGTGTACTTAGTCACGTTCAACTGCAAGTGCAACACCCATACCACCCCCAACACAGAGGGTTGCAATGCCTTTCTTAGCATCACGGCGTTGCATTTCATGTAATAAAGTCACCAAAATACGGCAGCCTGAAGCCCCAATTGGGTGACCCAATGCAATTGCACCACCATTGACGTTGACTTTATCTAGGTCTAAGCCTAATTCTTTAGCAACACCCAAAGCTTGTGCAGCAAATGCTTCGTTGGCTTCAATCAAATCAACCTGATCTAAGCTCCAGCCTGCTTTGTTGAGGGTTTTCTTCACTGCTTCAACAGGACCAAGCCCCATAATTTCAGGCTCAATACCAGACATGGCATAGCCTTTAATACGTGCCAATGGCTTAAGACCTAATTCTGCCGCTTTGTCTGCACTCATCATCAGTACTGCTGCTGCTCCATCATTAATGCCTGAAGCATTACCTGCGGTTACGCTGCCATCTTTTTTAAAGGCTGGGCGTAGTTTTGCTAGGCTTTCAAGGCTGGTATTGGCTTTAATGTATTCATCTTCAGCAAATACGACAGGCTCGCCTTTACGTTGTGGAATGCTGACTGCGGCAATTTCATCTTTAAACTTGCCAGCTGCCTGAGCTGCCGCAGCACGTTGTTGTGAAGTCAATGCAAGTTGATCTTGCTCTTCACGGTTTAAACCCAGTTTTTCTACAATATTTTCTGCGGTAATACCCATGTGATACTGGTTATAGGCATCGGTTAAACCATCAGCCACCATGCTGTCTACCAATTGTGCATTACCCATTTTTTGCCCATTACGCAGCTGCATATAGTGTGCGCTTTGTGACATAGATTCTTGACCACCTGCGACCACAATCTCGGCTTCATCGCATTGAATGGCTTGTGCTGCCAAATGTACCGCACGCAAACCTGAACCACAGACTACATTCAGGGTAGATGCAGGCACTTGTACTGGAATGCCAGCAGCAATTGCTGCCTGACGTGTAGGGTTTTGTCCCACGCCTGTCGTGAGTACGTTGCCCATAATCACCTGATCAACTTGTTCAGGTTTTACATTGGCACTGTCTAAAACAGCACGAATTGCTGTTTGCCCCAACTGTGGTGCAGATAAAGATGCAAGACTACCTAAAAAGCTACCAATCGCAGTACGTTTTGCTGCAACAATCACAACATCTTTCATTTTATATCCTTAAATTTTGTGTTCATGTTTCTGTGGATGCACATGATATATAGCATGTGCATGGCTGTTGTTATATGACCGATTAGAATAAATTTACCAAAACATAGCGACCTGGTGCCGCTTCAATGATTGGATACTGCGCATTACCCAAGCTGCGGGCAGGGACTTGTTCACCAGTGTACGGTGTGACCCATGCCTGCCAGCGCAACCACCAAGATTCAGGGTGATATTCTGCGCCGTCTAGCCATTGTTTGGTATTTTCAAACTTGGCAGCATTGGTGTAGCAACCGTATTTATTACGGCTTGGAGGATTAACAATACCTGCTACGTGTCCAGATTCACCTAAAACCAAGGTAGATTCACCACCCAAGTAATCTGCGCCACGGAAACAAGTATCCCAAAGTGCGATATGGTCTTCCTGCGTTGCAATAAAGAAGCTTGGTGTTTTTACACGAGATAGATTCAAGCCCACACCGTTAACCTTAACGGCATTTGGTGAAATCAATTCATTGTTCAAATACAAATTGCGCAATAAGAAATTATGAATTTTGGCAGGGATATTCGTACCATCGCTGTTCCAATATAAAATATCAAAATCAGAAGGTTCTTTACCTTTTAAGTAGTTTTCGATGTAGTAATTCCAGTACAGCGTATTTTCACGCAGTAAACTGAAGGTAACTGCCAACTGACGACCATCGAAATAACCCAATTGATTGTTCAGGTTTTCCAAACCACTCACCACAGGCTCATTAATAAATACACCTAAGCTGCCTGGGTTTTCAAAGTCGATAATGGTGGCCATATAGGTCGCAGACTTTACGTGATTTTTCAGGCGTTTTGCTACGTAATAGGCTTGAGTCGCAGCAAGTAACGTACCGCCAATACAGTAGCCAATGCAGTTGGCCTCTTTTTCACCGGTAATTTCTTCAATTACACGCAAAGCTTCTACTGCACCTTGTGTAATGAGATCAGCAAAAGTCAGTTCTTTCTGTTCGGCATTTGGGTTACACCAAGACATTAAAAAGACCGTATGACCTTGCTGACGCAACCAGTTCACTAAAGAGTTTTGTTCGCGTAAATCCAGCACATAATATTTATTGATAAACGGTGGTACGACTAGAATAGGGGTTTGATATACATTTTCAGTAGTTGCTTCATATTGCAATAATTGGAAAAAGTCATTTTCAAAGACGACTGCACCAGGGGTATACGCCAAATCTTTGCCCAAGCTGAAAGAGTCGCTATTCACCATACGAATAGATAAATACTTGCCGCTGTTCATGACATCATCATGGAAAACCTGCATGCCACGGACTAAGTTTTCACCTTGTTCAGCGACGGTTTGCTGAATCACTTCTGGGTTAGTCCACAGAAAGTTACTTGGAGATAACGCATTGATCATTTGACGGGTAAAGAAGTGAATGCGATAGCGAACTTTGTCTGGAACGCCTTCGACCACATCTACCATGTTTTGCACTAACTGGCTAAACAGTAAATAAGACTGTGATAACAGATCAAAATTTGGGTGTTCTTGCCATAATGGGCTGTTAAAACGACGATCACCACTTTCAGGCTGAATAAATGGTGCTACATCTTTGGCCACGCTGCGCATCAACACATTTTGGTAGATTTGCATTTGACCTTGCCACCAGCTCCATTGCATTTCCATCATGCGAGCTGGGTTTTTAGATAGTGCTTCAAAGAACAAAGACATATCTTCTTTGTTGAGCTGCGCCAAAGCCTCATTAATTGGGCTTTGCCCATAATAAAATTCTTGTAATTTTTTCCAGATGTCATCATGTACAGAAAAAAATTGTAGTATGTTTTCTTTGAATTGAAATGAGTTCGGGTTCATTTCATCGCTCCATAGCACATGGCTTTTAGCAATCAAATTGAGTGCAGGGCTGAAACTAAAACGGGGAAATTTTCACACTTCCCCGTAACATTCGTCCTGATAACGCATGGTTTTCAGAGCAGTGTTATTTATTGTTAGGCATAGATTCGCTAACTAACTTTTCAAATTCCGATTTGAATTCAGTCGTTAGTGTTGCCAACTTTTTGCCATCTTCAATCATTTGCTGACTAAGTTTGTTCATGGTTTCTAATTGCTTGGTGGTGCAATTCACCATGCTTTGCATGTCTTTAACTTCACTATTGGCAAACATTTGCGCTAGACCAATGTTGGCATAGTTGCGTGCTGCTTCTAATTGTAGGTTGGTTAAGTCAGCAAAGTTTTTAGCCACTAAGCTGTTGAATTTTGTGTACGGTTCAAATACGTTTTTGTATTGTGCATTCATATTTGAGAATAAGTCGCCGTATAGCATGGTGTAACTCCAGTAAATAAACTTGTAAATGAAAATAGGGGCTGCACGGTTTAGTGCATGTATAAACCGCCATTAATCGATAAGGTTTCGCCTGTCACGTACGCACCGTGCTCGCTGACCAAGTACATAACAGCAGCGGCAATTTCAGCTGGCGCAGCAAGACGTTGTAGAGGAATTTGTGCTTCAATGCTTTTAATCACATCTTCACGCATGGCAGTAACCATTGGTGTTGCGGTATAGCCAGGCGCAACCACGTTTACACAAATATTTGAACGTGCACCTTCTTGAGCTAAGGCTTTGGTAAAACCGATAATGCCGGCTTTGGTCGCAGAGTAGTTGGCTTGTCCAAACTGACCTTTTAAACCGTTGACTGAGCTGATATTGACAATACGTCCCGACTTTTGTTCTAACATTTTGTTAAACACGGGCTGAGTCACTGTGAACAATGTTTTTAAGTTGGTATCAATGACTTGTGACCACTGTTCATAGCTCATCTTTTTAAAAGTTGCATCACGGGTGATGCCTGCATTATTGACCAGCACATCGACACGACCTTCAGCAGCAATTGCTTCTTGAATAGCTGCTGTTGCCGCTTCGTGGTTATTTAAATCCGTTAAGACAAAGCGTACATCGCTGTCTTGAAATTCTTCACTTTGAAGCCATTGTTTTTCGCGGTCTTCATCACGTGGTACAACCGTTGCGATAATTTTATAGCCTGCTGTAACCAGTTGACGGCAAATCTCACTGCCAATACCACCTAATGCACCCGTCACTAAAGCTACTTTTTGTTCAGACATGTTGTTTTCCTAAGCAGAATAAGGTTATAAAAAATAAGAAGTTTTTCCTCTTTATTCTTGTTTAGAAATTAAGCGTTTTATATTGCGAACAGACTGCAGTTTGATGATGCTTTAAAGTCAAAAGTAAACAAATATTGGAAATATCTTGAGGAAGAAACGGCAGCATGTAAGGATTTGAACAAGCAGCTACAGTGAAGTTATTGATTCATCGTGCAGGACGCAGCAAAGTTCAGAGAACTGGTGCAAATAAGGGTTTGCTATAAGTTGTAGATATATGACAGTTAAAATACATACTGCGAGCAGATTATTTGGATTTAGATTTTTTAATATGTGCAATTAATAGTTGTTGTGCTTGAAGTGCGTTGTAATGTTGAGGATGGATTTAAAGTTGAATTATTCACTTAGATAGACATATTAAAATGAAATGGCATGTAGCGATCTAGCTACATGCCATTTAACAAAGCTATATAAAGAATATTTAAAGTGCAGTTGTTTTACGTTGCGGACGTGGGCTTAAACGACAGAGGAGTTCATAACCAATCGTACCATTGGCTGTAGCAACATCATCTACTAAACGGTGCTTGCCCCATAACTCAACTTGCGTGCCTAAATCGACATTTAAACCAGTCACATCAATGGCAATCATGTCCATAGACACACGCCCAAGGACAGGTGTAAGTTTTGAGCCGATCGCCACAAAATTCGGCTGCGTAAATGTGCGTGGATAGCCATCGCCATAACCAATTGAAACAATGGCAATCTGCATGCTTTGTTCTGCGGTAAAGGTTGAGCCGTAGCCCACATGCTCGCCAGCATCTATTTGATTCAGAGCAATAATTTCTGCACTGAGCGTCATCACTGGTTTTAAATCGAGAGCATGCACATTGTGGGCAGCAAAAGGCGTTGCGCCATATAGCATGATGCCAGGGCGTACATAGTCAAAATGCAACTCAGGGTAACGATAGATTGCAGCAGAATTACAGCATGAAGCTAAAATTGGATGGCAATTGTCTTTGACATGCAAAAATTGGGCGACCTGTTGATCATTTAATGCATGATCACCATCGGCATTGGCAAAGTGCATGGTCAATACACAAGTAAACCCTTCAGCTTTCAGCATCTGAATTACATCTATAATTTCTGGAATTTTGAAACCTAAACGATTCATACCGCTGTTGAGTTTGACCCAAACCTTTAAGCCTTGTGCAATATAATCGGCTTTGTGCTGCAGTAACCAATCTAGCTGGGCTTGATGGTGCACCACACATTCAAGTTTGTGTGCCAAGACTTGCTGCATTTCATGTTTGGCAAAAACGCCTTCAATGAGGGTAATGGGCTGTGTATATCCTAATTCACGGATTTCTAAAGCTTCTTCCACACAAGCGACACCAAAGGCATCGCTGTCTTTTAAGGCTGCTAAGCAGTCTTTTACACCATGTCCGTAAGCATTGGCCTTGACCATGCTGACAATTTTCGCTGTTGGGGCAAGTTGTTTGACACGGTTTAAATTATATTGCAGTGCCTGACTGTCAATATAAACTGTTGCTTGGCGCACCCTAAATACTCCTACAGGGTCTGTGAAAATAATGATGCTGGGGATTATTCCTCATCATCGTACTGAGCATAATACTCAGGGGATAAGTTACTAAAACGGGTGTATTGGCCTTCAAATGCCAAACGTACCGTACCAATTGGGCCGTTACGCTGTTTACCAATAATAATTTCGGCTGTACCTGCTTCTTTAGATTCTTTATTGTAGACTTCATCACGGTAAATAAACATGATCAAGTCAGCATCCTGCTCAATCGCACCAGATTCACGTAAGTCAGACATCACGGGGCGTTTATTTGGTCGATTTTCTAAAGAACGGTTCAACTGCGACAAAGCAATCACAGGGCAGTTCATTTCTTTGGCCAAAGCTTTTAAGCTACGTGAAATTTCTGAAATCTCACCAACACGGTTATCACCCATGCCAGGGACTTTCATTAATTGTAAGTAATCGACCATGATACAACCGATTTTACCGCCATGTTGTTTGGCTATACGCCGTGCACGTGCACGAACTTCCGTTGGTGGTAGGGCAGAAGAGTCATCAATATACAAATGCTTTTCTTGCAGTTGCAAAATCGTACCTGTGACTTTGGACCATTCATCGCCACTGAGTTTACCTGAACGTAAATTGCCTTGATGCACTTTACCGTAAGCAGAAATCAAACGCATCGCAATTGAATCAGCAGGCATTTCCATTGAGTACACAAGGGCAGGTAAGTCATTATTGAACAAGACACTTTCGACCAAGTTCATAGCAAAAGTGGTTTTACCCATAGATGGACGTGCAGCAACAATAATCAAGTCACCCGCTTGCATCCCTGAGGTCTTATTGTCTAACTCTACAAAGCCCGTAGTTAAGCCTGTAATGTTGCCTTCCATTTTGGAAAGCTCATCTAGCTTGTCAAATACATCGGCAACAACACTGGAAATTGCTTTAGGGCCTTGCGCTTTGGCATTGTTATTGTGTTGTTCAGCAATCTGGAAAATATTAGTTTCGGCTAAGTCTAAAATTTCACTGACACTACGGCCTTTAGTGTCATAGGCATTTTGTAAAATTTCAGAACTAACTTTAATCATATTTCTAAGAGTAGAGAATTCTTTAATTTTCGTGGCATAGGTTTCTAGGTTATAAAAACTAGAAGGTGAATCTGCCATGAGTTGCATCAAGTATTCTTCGCCACCTGCGGCTTCAAGCAAATTCTGTTTAATGAGCCAGTCATTTACCAATACGGCATCATAAGGCGAGTTTTCTTTAGAAAGAGAATCAATCGCACGGAAAATATATTTGTGGCGCGTTGCATAAAAATCAGATTCTTGTAAGACATCACCCACTTGCTCAAAAGATTCGGCCACAGTCATTAATGCCGCTAAAACAGCTTGCTCAATGGCTAGGTTGTGCGGTGGTGTGCGGAACTCTTTTAAGGGGCTGTTCTCATTCGGTTTTAGATCAGACTTTGTAGTATGTTGCTTTGCGCTGGCATTCGCCTGTGACATATAAATCCCTGATTTTTAAAACAGTAAATCGCTGAATAATACATGGGGGAGAGAACTTAAAACTCAAGCTACTTTCCACTTCACGATGATACGCCCTCTAGAAAAAAAAGCGAGTAGATTTTGGCGAAGGATAAGTCAAATGCGAATTAGAAAAGGCGGGGTAAATATGAAAGACAAAAAAAGAGCATGCGTTAAGCATGCTCTTTCTTTTTGCGTAAAATTACTCAGATACGATAGTAACGAGAACTTCAGCAACAACATCATGGTGCAATTGGATTGCGATGTTGAATTCACCAGTGTGACGAAGCGCACCGTTTGGTAAACGAACTTCTGCACGGTCAACTTCAAGACCAGCATTCGTTAACGCGTCTGCGATGTCACGAGTACCGATAGAACCGAATAGTTTACCTTCATCACCAGCTTTAGCAGTGATTACGATGTTAACTTCGTTCAATTGGTCAGCACGTGCTTGAGCAGCAGCTAAAATTTCAGCTTCTTGCTTCTCAAGTTCAGCACGACGAGCTTCAAAAGCAGCAGTGTTCGCTTCAGTAGCAGCAACTGCTTTACCTTGAGGGATTAAGTAGTTACGGCCGTAACCAGCTTTAACTGAAACTTTATCGCCTAATTTACCAAGGTTCTTAATGCGTTGTAATAAGATAATATCCACAGCTCAACCTCACTTATGATTGTCAGTGTAAGGGATCAACGCTAAGTAGCGAGCTTGTTTAATAGCAAGCGCTAATTGACGTTGGTAACGAGCTTTAGTACCTGTAATACGGCTAGGAACAATCTTGCCATTTTCAGTGATGTACTGTTTTAGTGTATCGATATCTTTGTAGTCGATGTACGTAACGTTCTCAGCTGTAAAGCGGCAGAACTTGCGACGACGGTAAAAACGTGCCATTGATGTTCTCCTTAAGCTTCAGCAGAGTCTTGGTTAGCTTGTTGTGCTTCTTCACGTTGAGCTTTACGCGCACGTTTTTCTTCAGCACTCTTAGCCAATAATGACTCTTCAGTGATAGCGTTTTCACGACGGATGATTAAGCTACGAAGGATCGCGTCGTTATAACGGAACAATTCTTCTAACTCATCAAGCGTAGTTTGACCACATTCAACGTTCATAAGAATGTAGTGCGCTTTGTGAATTTTGTTAATTGGGTAAGCCAATTGACGACGGCCCCAATCTTCTAAACGGTGAATTTGACCTTCAGCTTCTTTGATGTGAGTTAGGTAACGTTCTACCATACCCACAACTTGATCGCTTTGGTCTGGGTGTACCAAAAGTACGATTTCGTAGTGACGCATTGTCAGCTCCTTACGGTTTATGCAGCCCCTGACTAATTTAATCAGAAGCAAGGAGTCACAACCGAAGTTGTGTCGCAAAATTGCGAAGCGTGAATTTTAGTGCTTTTGCCAAGTAAATACAAGACTTTGTGTGAGTAATGATCGCGAGATTTGTTTATTAGCAGAATCTATTGGTTTAATGGATGAAATAAATGAATAATAGTATGTAGCTAACTTTTATAAAGTTAGTATATTGAAAATTTTATTGAAGAAAATGAAAAAATTCTAGAAAAGTACAGCGTGTGAAAAGAGGGCAGGTACTCCATTAAAAGATAGAGCGGAACTCTATCTTTTAAAAAAGTATGATTTGCGTGGTTGGCGCAGTTGCCGTAAAGCTAAAACATAGGCTCACAACAGTAATTAAAATAACCGAAAATAGGAAAAAGCGTTTTGCCCATAATTGATCATTTTCTGCTTTAAAACCAATAATGCCCAAATACAACCAATAGATGCAGAACGCATTTAAAATAACCAAATACAGCCAGTTTGCATAACCAAATACAAACAGTCCGTTCATGGCAATAGTAAACAACATGACATAAATCAGTGATTCAATTTTGGTACGCAGTATGGAACGCGCTACTGGCAAAATTGGAATATTGGCATTTTTGTAATCATCAAAGCGGTAAATTGCAATTGCCCAGGAGTGGGGCATTTGCCAAAGTGCATAGCCTAGAAAGATCAGCAGTGCAGCTAAGTCAAACTGGTTTGCAACCGCAGTATAACCAATGACAGGTGGGCTTGCGCCTGAAATACTGCCAATAATGGTTTGATGAATTGTTGTGCGCTTTGTCCATAGGCTATAAAAGCCCACATATACGACAAAACCAATCAGCGCAAAAAGAAAAGCGTATGCATTAACTCCAAACCATAAAATACTAAAACCGATTAAGCCCAATACAACCGAATAAATCAGCGCAATTGGAACAGAAACAGTTTTTTTCACTAATGCACGGTTTTGTGTGCGTTGCATTTTTTGGTCGATGTCTTGGTCAATAATATTGTTGACCACACATCCTGAGGCGACAACAAGTGTTGTACCAAGCAGAGTAAGCAGTAGGAGAAGGAAATCTACAGAACCTTGGGCAGCTACAAAGTAGCCACCCAAAGTGGTAATGAAATTACCAAAGAGAATTCCTGGCTTTGTCAGGAATAAATACTTTTTCAGCATGACAACCAGTTTAGATCATCATGTTGTAGTGTAGGTAGTTCATGATCCATACAGAACCAACCAAAAGGATGGCAATGGTCAGAATGGTATACACGAATGCAATCACGTTCCAACGTTGCTCTGAAGAAGAATTCATATGCAAGAAATAAATTAATTGAATAAGAATCTGAGCAACTGCTGTAATCGAAATAACAGTGATCAAAATACCACGGCCAAAACCACCTGCCATTACCATACCAAAAGGAATAATGGTAAGAATAACAGATAGGATAAAGCCAATCGTATATTGCTTAGTGTTACCGTGTGATGCACCAGCAGAGTTGTGATCGTGACTCATTAGAGAACTCCCATCAAGTAAACTACGCTGAATACACAGATCCAAACGATGTCAAGGAAGTGCCAGAACAAGCTTAGGCAAGCTAAACGACGCATGTTAGGAAGAGTCAAACCATATTTCTTGATTTGAATCATTAACACGATCATCCAAACTAAACCTGAAGTTACGTGAATACCGTGCGTACCAACCAAAGTAAAGAACGCAGATAAGAACGCACTTACACTTGGACCATGACCAGCATGAACTAAATGGTTGAACTCATAAAGTTCCATACCAATAAAGATCGCACCGAAAATCCAGGTAATACCTAACCAAGTTAAAACCTTAGCAACATCTTTCTTGTAAGCAGCTAAAACGGCAAAACCGAAAGTTACAGAAGAAATCAACAGGGCAAAAGTTTCTGTAAGAACGAAGCCTAATGACTCGCCAAACAAATCTTGAGCTGTTGGAGTGCCTACTGGAACGTGGCTACTTAATACAGCGAACGCGATGAAGAGTGTACCGAAAATTACAAGGTCACTCATCAAGTAGGTCCAGAAACCAAAGACGGTGATGTCGGTATCATCGTGGTGATGATGCTCATCGTGTCCGTGGTTGTCGTGATGAAGTACTTCAGCCATGTCTTAGTCCTTCTTCAAGTGTTTTTCAAGGATCGCATAGCGTTCGTTTTCAATACGCTCAACTTCAGCAGCAGGAACATAGTAGTCCACTTTCTTCGTGAATGAACTCACGATGAAGCTGATGATTGCAGCGATAAAGGTAACGAATACTAACCACCAAATATGCCAGATTAACGCGAAGCCCATTACTGTAATAAACATTGCAATAATGAAACCAGCTGCACGGTTGGTTGGCATGTGGATGTCTTCATACTTCGTTGGACGCGCGTATGCAACACCATTTTCTTTGTCAGTCCAGAAAGTATCAATACCATTGATCTTTGGAAGGTGAGCAAAGTTATAGAACGGTGCTGGAGAAGAAGTCGCCCATTCAAGCGTACGACCATCCCATGGATCGCCTGTAAGGTCTAAACGTTGGTTACGTTGTAAGAAACCAACTACGATCTGCATAACGAAGCAGAATAAACCGATAGCAATTAACACAGAACCGAAGAACGCGATTGACAAGTACGGATCCCATTCAGGGTTGTCATAAGTATTCAAACGACGTGTCATACCCATGAAACCAAGGATATACAACGGCATGAATGCAAAGTAGAAACCGAAGAACCAGAACCAGAATGCTGCTTTACCCCAAGTCTCATTCAGTCTCCAACCAAACATTTTTGGCCAGTAGAAAATGATACCTGCGAACATCGCGAATACAACACCACCAATAATTACGTTATGGAAGTGAGCAATCAAGAATAAAGAGTTGTGTACAAGGAAGTCCGCTGGTGGAACTGCCATTAATACACCTGTTAAACCACCGATACCGAAAGTCACAAGGAAGCCAAGTGTCCATAGCATTGGGGTAGTGTAGGTAATACGACCCTTGTACATAGTGAATAACCAAGAGAAGATTTTCACACCAGTAGGAATCGCAATAATCATGGTCATGATACCGAAGAACGCGTTAACGTTGGCACCTGCACCCATGGTAAAGAAGTGGTGAACCCATACAACAAGTGATAACACACCAATTGCAACGGTTGCGTACACCATTGATTTGTAACCGAACAAAGTTTTGCGCGCAAAAGTCGCAGTTACTTCAGAGTAAATACCAAATGCTGGTAATACTAAGATATATACTTCTGGGTGACCCCATGTCCAAATCAAGTTTACATACAACATTGGGCTACCACCCATGTCGTTGGTAAAGAAGTGGAAACCGAAGTAACGGTCAAGCGTTAACATCGCAATTGTCGCAGTTAAAACTGGGAAAGTTGCAATGATAAGTACCGAAGTAACTAATGATGTCCAAGTGAAAATAGGCATGTCCATAAGTTTCATGCCAGGCGCACGCATTTTGATGATGGTAACGAAGAAGTTAACACCCGTTAATAGCGTACCTAGACCAGAAACCTGTAGTGCCCAAATATAGTAGTCAACACCAACACCTGGAGAGTATTCGATACCTGAAAGTGGAGGATAAGCCATCCAACCAGTTGCAGCGAATTCACCTAATGCAAGTGAAACCATTACTAGACCCGCAGCACCAGCAAATAACCAGAAGCTTAAAGAGTTCAATAATGGGAAGGCTACGTCACGAGCACCAATCTGTAATGGTACAGAGATGTTCATTAAGCCAACAACAAGACCCATTGCCACGAAGAAGATCATGATCACACCGTGAGCGGTGAAAATCTGGTCATAGTGTTCTGGGTGTAAATAACCTTCACCACCACCTTTTGCAAGGAACTGCTGAAGACGCATCATGATCGCATCTGCAAAGCCACGAAGAAGCATGACTACAGATACAAAGATATACATGATACCAATTTTTTTATGGTCTACAGATGTGAACCATTCGTTCCACAAGTAGCCCCATTTTTTGAAGTAGGTAATACCAGCAACAACTGCAAGGCCACCTAAGATCATCGCTGCAACAGTAACCAATACGATTGGATCGTAAGGAATTGCATCTGGACCTAACTTACCTAATAAGCTCATGTCTTATTCCCCTTGAGAAGCAGTCGCATGTTCAACTGCTACATGAGTTTCAGAAGCAGGCGCTTCACCAGCCACTACAGGAGCTGAATGGTCAGCACCATGGTAGTTACTCATATAGTTATTGATCACTGATTCAAACAAGCCTTGCTCAACAGAAGAGTAATAAGTCACAGGATGTGGCTGAGTCTTATATGGACCTTCTTTTAAAGCCGTTGCAGCAAGTTCTTTCTCTAATTCAGTTTTGGCATTACGAACCATTGCATCAATTTGTTTCTGCGAACGGTTACCGTCACGTAAAGAAGCAAATTCAGCTTGATCTAAAACTGTTTTTTGAACAGCTTGAGGATTAATCGTCGTACCTTGACCTGCTTTAACAGCTGTTACCCATTGCTCAAAATCAGCTTGAGTTACAGAGTGAGCTTTAAAGCGCATTTGCGAGAAACCATAACCTGAATAGTTAGATGAGAAACCACGGAATTCGCCCGTGTTATCTGCTAAAACGTTCAAGTGAGTTTGCATACCCGCCATTGCATAAATCTGACCAGATAATGCAGGGATAAAGAACGAGTTCATTGTGAAGTTAGATGTTAAACGTAAGCTTACAGGCGTTTGCTCTGGGAAGCGTAATTCGTTAACAGTCGCAATGTTCTGTTCTGGGTAGATAAAGATCCATTTAAATTGTTCAGCAATAACTTGAACAGTTAAAGGAGCTTTGTCGGATTCTAGCGGACGGTAAGGGTCGTACTTGTGGGAACCCCACCAAGTTAACCAAGCTAAAATACAAATAATAATAACAGGTATACCCCAAACTACAATTTCAATTGCAGTTGAGTGTGACCATGTTGGTTGATAGTCTGCGTCTTTATTCGATGCACGATATTTCCAACCGAACCACAATGCCATAATTGCAGATGGAATAACCACCAATAGCATTAGGTAAATCGCAGTCATCATCAGGTTACTTTGACCTGAAGCAACTGGACCTTTTGAGTTCAGAAGTACTAAATCACCACCACACCCTGTTAAAAGTGCAGCCATCGTAGATAAAGACAATACAGCTAAAATCGTTTGTCTCATTTTACAACCTCGGTGAAGAGTCCCATTCCCTAATTTAATATGGGATAGCGATTAAAGTGTCGCATGATTAAAAAGACCTCGTTAGACACGAAAAACTCTTCTTAATCATCGGACACCGCTACGTTGTAGGGCATTATGCCTGATATCGACAAACTAAGCTATATATAAAGCCGCTTTAAATGCCTGTAATAAAAACCGATTTTGATACTCGGAATTATTTGTACTATTGAAAATTTATTATTATTTATCAAAGAAGTAAATAAAAAGGGATGATAAATCATCCCTGTATGCCAAAAAATCAAAATTATTGCTTTACGACTTTGGTTTTTGCTAATTTATCGTGTAGAGCTTGGCGTTTTGCTCCAAATGCAAAGGCATAATCTAAAATAGTGATGAATGGCATAAACATCATATTCAAAATAATGAAAATGATAGAGCGAATCGTAAAGACTCGCATTAGGCTCACTTTTTCATTGCTTTCTGCATCTACAATTTTAATTTTGGTTAAACGCTTACCAATACTTTGACCATTTTTAGCCAGTAAGAATGCTTGCAAGCCCAGCATAATGAGTAAATAAATTGCAATGGCTTGCCATGCTTGCATAGGAATCAGCTGAAATAACTCAGTTTGTAATTGAATGGCTTGATCTGAAGTGGTTGCCGCTTGCATCTTTTGTTGTAAGCCAGACAATTGTTCAAATTGATCTGCATTTAAGAAAAAAGAGGGAATAGCTGCTGCTGGTAGCCAAAGCAGCATATCAATAATTTTTGCTAGCGCACGACTGTTGATACTGGCTAACTCAGTTTGCGTTGTTTTGGTTTTTGTATTTTGTGATTGGCTATATTGTGCTGCAGTTGCACTATAGTTCTGTTCAGGCTGCTGAAAAGGAGATGCTTCAGAAGTCGGTGCTACATAGCCTTGTGGTTCATATACAAGTTTCCCTTGGGTGAGTTCACCTAAAGCTTTCCACTCGCTCATGCCTTGGTGCCAAGCCAAATCTGTCAGCAACACTTGTTGGCTGGCGAGCATTTGGTTGAGCTGCTCTAAGGTGTATGGCCCAGCTTGTTGATTATTTCGTGCCAAGTAAATTTGCATAAATATAAAATCTCAAAATAATAATTTGAAAAAAAACCCACGCAGGTGCATGGGTTTTCTTTTAACACGTTTTATTAAGCTTGTTGAGCTTTTTCTTCAGAAAGGAAGAACCAAGTGTCTAAAACTGAGTCTGGGTTTAAAGATACAGATTCGATACCTTGTTCCATGAGCCATTGCGCAAGGTCAGGGTGATCTGAAGGGCCTTGACCACAGATACCTACGTATTTACCAGCTTTACGGCAGGCATGAATTGCCATAGAAAGCAATGCTTTAACCGCAGGATCACGTTCGTCAAACAAGTGAGAAACAATACCTGAGTCACGGTCTAAACCAAGGGTTAACTGAGTCAAGTCATTAGAACCGATAGAGAAACCATCGAAGTGCTCAAGGAATTGTTCAGCCAACAATGCGTTGGTTGGTAATTCACACATCATGATCACTTTTAGACCGTTTTCGCCACGTTTTAAGCCATTTTGTGCAAGTAACTCAATCACACGTTTTGCTTCAGCAACTGTACGCACAAATGGAATCATAATTTGCACGTTAGTTAAGCCCATTTCATCACGTACTTTTTTCAAGGCACGGCATTCAAGCTCAAAGCAATCACGGAAGTTGTCAGACACATAGCGGCTTGCACCACGGAAGCCCAACATTGGGTTTTCTTCTTCAGGTTCGTATAACTTACCACCAATAAGGTTGGCATATTCATTCGATTTGAAGTCAGACATACGTACAATCACTGGTTTTTCAGCGAAAGCAGCAGCAAGGGTAGAAATACCTTCAACCAATTTTTCTACATAGAATTCGATTGGTGAAGAATAGCCCGCAGTACGTGCCATTACAGCTGCACGTGTTTCACGTGGTAAGCTGTCAATGTTCAGTAATGCTTTCGGGTGCACACCAATCATACGGTTGATGATGAATTCTAAACGTGCAAGGCCAATCCCTTCGTTTGGAATTTGAGCAAAGTCAAATGCGCGGTCTGGGTTACCCACGTTCATCATAATTTTGAACGGAAGTTTTGGCATAGATTCGATAGAGTTCTTTTGAACTTCAAAATCTAAAGCACCTTCATAAATGAAGCCTGTATCGCCTTCGGCACAAGAGACAGTGACTTCTTGACCATCTGCTAATACTTCAGTTGCATTACCACAACCCACAATTGCAGGTACGCCTAATTCACGTGCAATAATTGCAGCGTGACAGGTACGACCACCACGGTTAGTAACAATGGCAGCAGCACGTTTCATTACTGGTTCCCAGTCTGGGTCAGTCATGTCAGAAACTAAAACGTCGCCTTCTTGTACTTTGTCCATTTCTTTAATAGACGTTACCACACGAACTTTACCAGAACCGATACGCTGACCAATTGAACGGCCTTCACAAATTACAGTACCTTTTTGTTTAAGCAGATAGCGTTCCATTGTGCCAACATTTTCACGGCTTTTTACTGTTTCAGGACGTGCTTGAACAATGTAAATTTGACCGTCGTCACCATCTTTCGCCCATTCAATGTCCATAGGTGCTTGATAGTGTTCTTCAATAATTAAAGCTTGTTTTGCTAGTTCTTGAAGTTCGTGATCGTTTAAAGAGAACTGTTGACGATCTTGTTTTTCTACATCTACCACTACAACAGATTTACCTGCAGCACCTTCTTCGCCATACACCATTTTTTGGTGTTTAGAGCCAAGGTTACGACGTAAAACCGCATGTCTACCCGCTTTTAATAGTGGTTTAGAAATGTAGAACTCATCTGGGTTAACTGCACCCTGAACGACCATTTCACCCAAGCCATAAGAAGCGGTAATAAATACTGCATCACGGAAACCAGATTCTGTGTCTAGGGTGAACATTACACCAGCAGCACCAGTTTCTGAACGGACCATACGTTGTACGCCAGCAGACAATGCAACAACATCATGATCGAAGTTTTGATGTACACGGTAAGAAATCGCGCGGTCGTTGTACAAAGAGGCAAAAACTTCTTTAATGGCAATTAACACGTTGTCGATGCCACGGATGTTGAGGAATGTTTCTTGCTGACCTGCAAAAGATGCGTCTGGTAAATCTTCTGCAGTTGCAGATGAACGAACGGCAACCGCGATATTAGGGTTGCCGTTAGAGAGTGCGTCAAAAGCAACGCGAATTTCTTGTTCTAGGGCTGCGGTAAGCGGAGTGTCGACAATCCATTGACGAATTTTTGCACCAGTTTCAGCAAGCGCATTCACGTCATCTACATTGAGCGTTTTTAGCTCTGCTTGAATTTTAGCGTTTAGGCCACTTTGCTCGAGAAATTCACGATAAGCAGCAGCTGTTGTTGCAAAGCCACCTGGTACAGATACACCAGCGTTTGATAAGTGGCTGATCATTTCGCCTAGAGATGAGTTTTTCCCACCCACAAGCTCAACATCGTGCTTCCCTAATTTTTCCAGACCAATTACGCGCGCTTCCAAAGTTATTACTCCACTTTTGCAGTATTAATCACTATCTTGTCATGAAATTATAATAAATCTACTTAGCAATATGATTTTACTAAGCGACAGTCATGTAAGATCGGTTTACTATAAAGATTATATAGCACTAAGACAAATGTTTAAGGAGAATTTTAATGTCAGATGGTAAACAAATTAAGCGGAGTGTTTTTTTTATTTCCGATGGAACTGCAATTACAGCTGAAACCCTTGGACATTCACTCTTAGCGCAATTTCCAAATGTAGACTTTGATATTCACATTCATCCTTATATTACGTCTGAAGAAGCGGCAATGAATGTGGTGACTGAGATTAATGCGCGTGCACAGCAAGATGGTCAACTGCCTTTGGTTTTTGACACGCTAGTAGATCAATATGTGCGTGACATTATTAACACTGCAAAAGCGATTAACCTAGATGTGTTCGAAGGCTTAATTAGCAAGCTTTCAGAGGAATTGGGTACACCACCAACCACCTTGGTTGGACAAACTCACGCAGTGACAGATTCTGAATCATATAAGGCACGTATTGATGCGGTGCATTTTGCCTTAGACAATGATGATGGCGCACGTACACGCCATTACGACAAGGCCGATCTGATTCTAATTGGGGTGTCACGCTCAGGTAAAACACCGACATCTATCTACTTATCTTTGCAGTTTGGTATTCGTGTTGCGAACTATCCATTAACCGAAGAAGACCTAGATGACAACCGCTTGCCAGCAGTCTTAAAACCACATAAACACAAGTTGTTTGGCTTAATGATTGATGCAGAACGTCTGGTTGCAATCCGTACTGAACGCAAGGCTAACAGTCGTTATGCGAGCTTTAACCAATGCCAAATGGAATTACGTGCTATTGAAGGTATTTATATTTCAGAAGGTATTAAGTATTTAAATGTATCTGAAATGTCGATTGAAGAAATTTCAACTCGTGTATTACAAATGACAGGTTTGAAACGTCGAATTGGATAATCAAATTAATATCATTAAAAGGGTCAAAATATTATTCTGACCCTTTTTTATTGGATATAAATAGAATAAAAATTAAGCTATTATTTATTTAAATGATAATGCTTTTGATGTGACTTAAAATGTAGTGATAATGGTATCCACAGGGTGGCTTTGACCGTCGATGCTATGCACACTATGCGCACAGACTTTTACAATAGGCCAAGTAATCAGAGTGCAATTTTCACGCTGCAAAGCCGCATAATAGTGATCAGATTTAAAATAATGTTGATGTGTATCGGCAATGTTTGGGGTGAGCTGACGTTTGAGCCAAGTGTCTTTTACCTGCGCATCTAAAAAACGTAAAGCCAAAATATTTTTAACGCGGTTGTTAAACAAACGCCGATTTTTAAATACCAATGGATGGCTAATCAGGCGATGTATGCCACGTTCTGTGGCAGGCAAAACAAAATGCGGGGCAATCTGGAACACCTTGACCGAAGCCGCTTGTTGACAAATTTTATCAAGCTGTGCCACGCTGTCTTGATTGGCACCAATTACAGCCACATGTAAACCATCAAAATCAGACGGTTTGACTTCGGTAGCAGGAATACACTTACCTTGAAACTCTTGAAAATCTATCAGGCAGTTTTGGAAGGCGTGTCTATGTATGTCATGTTTAGGACTGACCATGCTGAATCCCTTATTTTATTCATTTTATAAATTAGAACATTTACTCTATTTTGTGAGGGCAGTACTGTTTGGTAAAGTCTTTTGTGCAGGCGAACCAGTCATTTCTGCAGATTGAAAGTTCAAAAAATGCAAATTTGAGTATCTAAAGTTAAAAAGGCCTCGCAATAACCGTGTTTACACAAAGTCACTGCAAGACCTTTTGAGTGTTGTTAAGCGTTCAGTTACTTAAATTCCATTTTTTATTTGCATGAGCAAATCGAAGTTGCGTAGGCGTTTTTGCGTATCATAAATGTCACAAGTGAAAATGAACTCATCTACATCATACTTTGCCAATAAGTTTTCCAGTCCAGCTTTTACTGTTGCTACAGAGCCAATTTGCGCCATGCCATAAAAACTATCGACTGACATTTTTTCAGCAGGTGACCACAAACCATCCATGCTGTTTATAGGAGCTTTGAGTTTCAAACTCTGCCCACGAATTAAGCCCAATACCCGTTGATAGGAACTTGTGGCGAGATATTGTGCTTCTGCATCGCTGTCTGCAACTACAGTTGGTACACCCATAGACACATACGGGCGGTCTAAATATTCTGAGGGTTCAAAGTTGTCACGGTATAACTGAATTGCTTGACCAAGCATGCGTGGGGCAAAGTGTGAGGCAAATGAATAGGGCAATCCTAATTTTGCAGCCAGTTGTGCGCTAAATAAGCTTGAACCAAGTAACCAGACAGGAACGTGCGTGCCTTGACCAGGGGTGGCCACAATACGTTGTTGTGGTTCAGCATCTTTAAAATAATGAAGAATTTCGAGCACATCTTGTGGGAACTGGTCTTCAGTTTCCTGACGGCCACGACGCAGGGCACGCATAGTAACTTGATCTGTACCTGGTGCACGTCCCAAACCTAATTCAATACGATTTGGATATAAAGTTGCTAAAGTACCGAACTGTTCTGCCACAACTAAAGGCGCATGGTTAGGTAACATAATACCGCCTGAACCCAGTTTCAGATGTCTGGTATTTGCTAATAAATAGCCTAAAAGTACTGCGGTTGCAGAGCTGGCAATGCCATCCATATTATGATGTTCAGCCAACCATAAACGGTCATAACCAAGTTGTTCTGCATGTTGTGCCAATTCGAGTGCATGATGCAGTGAAAATTGAACTGATTGATCATCACGGACAGGTGCAAGTTCAAGAATGGCAAATTTTGTGTCTTGCAGGGAACGCATCATTTATTCCAGCTTGATAAAGAGAGTTTTATCATACGATGCATTGAGTGGATTGTATATCGATAATTTTCGATATAAGGGTGTTCAGTGCGCTAGATTTAGCGGATGTGTGTTTAAGCAGTGATTTAATATAGTGAGATTATTGTCTGTATAAGAAAAAGCACCCGAAGGTGCTTTTGCAATATTAAAGAGATTGTAGAGAGCGTGGCGGATATGAATTAACAATTAACGACGTTTTCCATTTTTGTAATGACCTAAATGCAAGCCATTGTCTTTACTGTAACGGTTATTGTAACGCACATTATTATAACGATAGCCACGGCTGTCATAGCGTCGGTCGTAACGGTCATCATAGTGTTTGTTGTCATAGCGATCATCTCGACGGTCTTCGCTCACTTTTTTACCCAGTACAGCACCACCTGCAGAACCGAGTGCAGCGCCAACATAGCCACCCGTATTGCCTGCCATGTTGCGACCGACACTATAACCACCCGCACCACCTAACGCTGCACCAATCATGGCACCGTTACGGTCACGTTTACTGGCAGAAGCCGCCGCACCACCTGCGCCACCAATTGCAGAGCCAATCATGGCACCTGTTTGTCCACCCATGTGCTGACCAATGGCTGCACCGACTGCACCACCAAGCGCAGAACTTGCAGCAACACGTGTGTCATTTGCATGTGCAGTTCCCATGATTAAGGCAGAACTCGCGATGACACCACTTAATAAAAAATAATTCAGTTTCATGAGGATGCTCCGTATCAATAACTTATGCGCTTGGGTATTTATATATGTAATTAATGTATAAAAGCTTGTAGAAAGAATCGTGAAGGCCAGATAGAACATGTTGTAAAGTTTGGTAAATACACTGTAATTACCCCACATTATTTCTACATATTTCATCGCTTTTTGGTATTTATGATATTTCTAAACAGGATCAAAAAAGCACCGAGCTAATGTCGATGCTTTTAGGTGAATCATTAAGACTGATTCAGACGTATAAATTAACGTCGGTTACGTTTTTTCTTCCATTTACGTTCTTGGTAGCGGTCGTATTCTTTATCTTTTGAGATTTTATTTCCCAAAGCTGCACCACCGGCAGCACCGAGTGCCGAACCAATATATCCACCATTGGTTCCACCCATATTTTTACCTACGGTATAACCAGCGCCACCACCTAAAGCACCACCAATAGCAGATTCGGTACGATGACGTTTATTGCTCGCAACCGCAGCACCACCTGCACCACCGAGTGCAGCACCAATAGTTGCACCTGTTGTGCCGCCCATATTTTTACCAATAGCTGTACCTGCCACGCTGCCTAAAGCACTTGCAGCAGCTACACGTGTGGTATTGTCTGCGTAAACATTAGCACTAAGCATTGAACCTGCGGCTAAAGCTGCACTAAATAACATTGCATTAAGTTTCATGATTGCACTCCATGTCCATTTTCAGGACTTATTTTATGATCAATTTTGATGGGCTAAATCTATCAAAGAGTCTCTGTCAAAATGTGGAGAGTGCGCACGAGATTGGTGTGCTTTGGTGTGGCCTTTGTATAAGTTTGATTAAAATTGCTAAAAAAATGCGCAATACTTGTATGAAGATTCAACAGTTTTACTGCAATGATGATTCTAGGTCGTCTTGTTTACAATGTGCTCGATAACTTAGGTGAGCTTTAATACCGTGCCACTGTGCTGCAATAATGATGTCATTTAGTGCTTAGAATCGGTAAACTATGCGCAATTTTTTATTTCGCTGTGCTGCGTGATGTATGCGACAGCCTTTGTATTGAGATTTTTTAAACAATGAAAGAATCGTTACGTTTACGATTAGACCAGCTCTCAGACCGACACGAAGAGCTCACGGCATTATTGGCCGATGTTGAAGTGATTTCCGATAATAAGCGTTTTCGTCAACTGTCACGCGAGCACAGTGATTTAGATGAAATTACCGCCGTATGGACACAATACAAACAAGCAGAAGCCGATATAGAAACTGCTGAAGCCATGTTGAGTGATCCTGACTTTAAGGAAATGGCGCAAGAAGAAATTAAAGAGAATAAAGCACTGATTCAGCAACTTGAGTCAGATTTAAATATTTTAATGATTCCGAAAGACCCGAACGATGCTAACTCTGCTTATTTAGAGATTCGTGCAGGAACGGGTGGTGATGAAGCTGCAATTTTCTCAGGTGATTTATTCCGCATGTATAGCAAATATGCAGAAAGCCAAGGCTGGCGGATTGAAATTCTTTCTGAAAATGAAGGCGAACACGGTGGCTATAAAGAAGTCATTTGCTTGGTCAATGGCGATGGTGTTTATGGTCGTTTGAAGTTTGAAAGTGGTGCACACCGTGTACAACGTGTGCCTGCAACAGAATCACAAGGGCGTGTGCATACGTCTGCATGTACCGTGGCAATTCTGCCAGAGGTAGATGTTGATACCACGGTAGACATTAACCCTGCAGATTTGCGTATTGATACATACCGTGCTTCAGGCGCGGGTGGTCAGCACGTTAACAAAACTGATTCTGCGGTACGTATTACCCACATTCCAACAGGAACGGTGGTGGAATGTCAGGAAGAGCGTTCGCAACATAAGAATAAGGCCAAGGCCATGGCATTGTTGGCATCTCGTTTGGAAAATGCCAAACGTGCTGCGGCAGATGCGGCAACCTCAGAAATGCGTCGTGACTTGGTCGGTTCGGGAGATCGTTCTGAACGTATCCGTACCTATAACTATCCGCAAGGGCGTATGACAGACCACCGCATTAACCTGACTTTATATAAGTTAGATGCGGTTATGGAAGGTGATTTAACCGAGTTGCTAGACAGTCTGCATCGTGAATATCAGGCAGATCAGTTGGCTATGCTTGCCCAGCAAAACGGTGGCTAATGAATATTGCACAAGCCTTGGCACTACGTGGTGAAGCCGATAGCTACGAGCGTCAGGAAAATATCTGGTTGCTTGAGCATTTTTTAGGGCTGAGTGCACTTGAATTAAAGTATCGTGCAAGTCAGGAATTAACATCAGCAGAAGAGCAGGCCTATACGCAGGCCTTAGCGCGTATTGCTGCAGGCGAACCTTTGGCTTATATCACGGGTTCTCAGCCATTTTGGACTTTAGATTTAAAAGTTACGCCTGATACTTTGGTGCCACGTCCTGATACCGAGGTTTTGGTTGAAACCGTACTCTCTTTGTCATTACAAAGTAATGCTATGGTGGTGGATTTAGGTACGGGCACAGGCGCTATTGCGTTGGCTTTAGCTTCTGAGCGTCCAAATTGGCAAATCACCGCAACAGATATTTACCCGCCAACGCTTGCAGTTGCGAAAGAAAATGCTATAAAGCATGGTTTGAATGAGGTGCAATTTGCATGTGGTGCATGGTTTGACGCACTGGGCTTAGAAGCTGAACCAAGGTTTGATTTAATTGTGTCCAATCCACCGTATATAGATGCTCATGATGAGCACATGCCTGCATTAGCAGCAGAACCTGAACGGGCTTTGGTCGCGGCAGATCATGGCATGGCAGATATTGTGCAGATTATCTCGCAGGGCAAATATTGGTTAAAACAGCACGGCTGGATTGCCCTTGAGCACGGCTATGACCAAGCTTTAGCAGTGCAGGGAATTTTTGCAGAGCACGGTTTTTCTGAAATACGCACAGTCAAAGATTATGCTGGCAATGATCGAGTGACTTTGGCGTGTTTGATGTAATGCTTTGAGTCTCTACGCTTAATTTAACTTAACTTACCAAGGTGTGGCTGAATCGCAGGTGGCAGTTTTTCGCCAAGTGAACTCAGCATTTCACGCTCAATCAAACGTACCATAGAATTCAATGGCAAATCATTGTCTTGTAGCCCAAAGGGTTCTTCAAGTTGCTCACTTAAAGCATCCAGACCTAAAAACAGATAAGCAATTAACCCGACTAAAATAGGTGTCCAAATACCTAAACTGGCTTCTAGGCTAAACGGTAAAATAAAGCAGAAGCAGTACACAGTACGGTGTAACAAGACCGAATAAGAAAAAGGCAAAGGCGTACTTAAAATACGATCACAGCCTGCCTGTACATTGCCCAATTCTACAATGTGCTGATTCAGCCCTTGGTAAATAATGTCTGATATTTCGCCAGTTTTTAGGGCAATTACTAAATCTTTTTGAATACTTTCTAAAATATATTGTGAAGCATTGATATGTTGAAATAACGCCTGATAATCGTTTGTGGTCAACTTCACTTTGTTTTCATAAAATTCAATCGGTTGGTTTTGATTACGTAAACGGTCACGCAATAAATTGCTAAAGAGCATTACCCGATACATCAAGACTTGTCGATGAGGCTCAGAAAGCACATGCGAGTCACGAGAAATATGCCGTGACGTGGCAATTAAAGTTCCCCAGAGTTTGCGTCCTTCCCACCAGCGTTCATAACAGGCTGTATTTCTAAAACTTAAGAAAATAGACAAGATAATCCCGAAAATGGTAAAGCCAATTGCGGGGACGCTCGGTGCTTGAAAAAAGTGCTGCGAAGATAAATAGACCAAGACCGTAGAAAGAAATACCACAATTGCAAGCGCAGGTAAGACGGTGGGTAAAATCGTACCGTACCATGCAAAAAGTAGAGTAAAACTATTGTTTTTATTGCGAATAATCATCTTAAAGCAATCCTGTAAACTGTTGCTAGTGTTCCATAGACAAATAGCGCTTGGCAAGTCGCTTTAGGTATTGCAGTGATGGTTTTTCCTGTGAATCAAAGCTATGAGAATATCTACTCATGCACTGCTGCTTTATAGATTGTAAAAGTGCAGTGTAGTTAGGCAGTCAGTCAACGACGAAAACAAAAAAAGTGATGCCTGATTTCAGATATCACTTTCGGATTTACTGATGCAATGTGTAAACTTAAATTTTAGTTAACACTTTAAGCTTAAGTCTTTGCCACATTTACATAGGATAGTCTTGTAAGCAATCCGACACTTCGACTTGGGTCAAACTATCAGTTTCTAAAGCCAAACACAGTGCGACAATTTTTGCAGTATCGCTTAAGTGTTCTTCTTTCAGTGCTAAACCTGCCTGTAAAGCGTGTAAATCTTCTTGGCAAATATCTAACGCAGCAGCAGCTTGCATTGCATCTTCACGTTTAAAGAATGCAGAAATTGCTGTGCGTAATTGCTCTTCTGAGGTATTCAGAATACTTTGATTCAGTAATTCATCTAATTGGTCAGAAGCTTGGTTGAGAGAGTGAGTGAAATTTTGAACTACATTTTGTTCAAGTACATCGACCATCTTAAGCATGGGGGACCTCCAGAGATGTTGGTACATTTAAATATTACAGGGGGAGTATTACAGCCAAATTGCATAAAATTTATGCTTTAAATTGATTGAAAAGTAAACTAAATACTGGGCTTTGGCAATGCCGTGCCGATGAACGATCAGTTCAATTGGGTGTTGTAATATAAGTGCTTGTATCTTTAGTTGAAAATTAAATAATAGGCTTAATGCAATATAATTACTTGATAAGTCACTTAATAAAGTGCTTGCTTATGTGTTTTCAGTATATTGCCGATATGCACCTGGGTTTAAACCTGTCCACTTTTTAAAAGCACGATGAAACGCACTTGGATCGTGAAAATTTAGCTGGTCGCTAATTTCTTGTAAGGATTGCTGAGTTTTGCTGAGTAGTTCGATTGCAGTATCACGACGGACTTCATTTTTTAATTGTTGATAACTGGTGCCTTCTTGTTTTAAACGCCGCTGAAAAGTTGCTTCAGACATATTGAAATGTTGTGTAAGTTCACTTAACTCAAGCCATTGGCTTGGAGGAAGTTTGACCAATTGTTTACGGATTTGATGACTTAGTGCATGCGGGTTTTTATAACGTACTAAAAGGTTATAAGGCGTTTGCTTTAAAAAACGTTTCCAGCTTTTTTCATCTTGCTTAATTTTTAGTGCGAGATGTTGTGCTTCAAAATAAATTTTATTGTCTGTACAGGTGTATTCAATTTGATCACAAAAACGGATGCGGTAGTCAGTATCATCCACAGGGGCATTGCATTTAAGTTGCATGTTTAAAATAGCAATACGTTGCCCAGTCAGCCAACACATCAGGCTGTGAATGAGCATTAAATAGGTGGCATAACTAAACATCGGTTTCACTTGATCTTTATCATGAATGATCAAGATGGCGTAATCATTTTCAATACGTAACTCACCGACAAAATCGTCCAGTACTAAATTTAAAAAAACGAGCATATCTTGCAAAGCGAGTTGTAAGTGATCGGCTTGATACACCCATTTAGATAAAAGCTGATAGCTGCCACGACGTAAAGCATGGCTGTCCATACCAAAAAACTCATCATTCATTGCATCTGCAAGTGCAATCCATAATTGACCAAATTGTAGAATGGAAACACGTGCTTTGTTGGAGTCCAGCAATTCCTGTGGAATACCCGCAGTTTCTAATATGGCGGCGGTGTCTACAGTATGTTGTTGTGCAGCAGCCAAAGCTTCGTGTACCAAAGCAATTGAAATTGTATCTTTACTGTAGGTGAGTGGAGCGGCTTTCATGTGGCAGTCAAGGTATCCATTTACAAGTTGGCTGTCCAAAGACATCATGGAGGATGCAGGGTTTGGAAATTGTACTCTAGCCAGAGTGTGATTAATCTGCATCTTAAGTTGTAGAACTGTAGAAATTTATAAGGAAAATAATATGAAAATTCAAGGAAAAGTCTGTGTGGTCACGGGTGGTGCATCTGGTCTGGGTGCAGCTACGGCACAATACTTGGTCTCGCAGGGTGCTCGCGTGATTATGGTCGATATGAATCAGGAGCTTGGGCAGCAGCTACAACAGCAATTGGGTAGCCAGTCTGAGTTTTTGGCTGTAGATGTAACCGATGAAAACCAAGTACAGCAGCTTTTTAGCCATATTGAGCAAAAATATGGTCAGTTAAATGGCTTGGTGAATTGTGCGGGAATTGCACCTTCTGCCAAAGTTTTAGGGCGTGATGGTTTGCATGATTTGGCGATGTTCCAGAAAGTTTTGAATATCAATGTCACGGGCAGTTTTAATATGATTCGTTTCGCTGCACAGTTGATGGCGAAATATGACTTGCAAGCAAACGAAGAAGAGCGCGGTGTAATTGTGAATACAGCATCAGTTGCTGCATTTGATGGGCAAATTGGCCAAAGTGCTTATTCTGCTTCTAAGGGCGCAATTGTAGGAATGACGCTACCTTTAGCACGTGAATTCGCACGTGAAGCCATTCGGGTGATGACTATTGCCCCAGGCATTATGGAAACACCAATGCTCAAAGCTTTTCCGCAGCATGTGCAAGATGCTTTGGGGCAAATGGTGCCATTTCCACCACGTTTGGCAAAACCGGAAGAGTTTGCACAGTTAGTCGGTCACATTTTTGAAAATGGCTATTTGAATGGCGAAGTAATTCGTTTAGATGGTGCGATTCGTATGCAGCCGAAATAAGCTGCATCATAAAATAGCCTAAGTAAGCACAAGCAAAGCAACCGAAAAATCATCGCAATATAGAACAAGGATGTTGCGTACATTCCCTGACTGAACAACATAAATAGAGACAGAGAGCCAATATGATTTTAAGCCATGAACAAAAAATGATTCAGGATATGCTGCGGAGTTATGCCCAGGAAAAGCTGAAACCTACTGCAGCCGCACGTGATAAAACTGCCGAATTTCCAGCACAGGAATTAAAGGAACTCGGTGCGTTGGGTGCATTGGGTATGACTGTTTCAGAAGAATGGGGCGGCGCAGGTTTGGATTATGTGTCGTTGGTTTTAGCCTTGGAAGAAATTGCCGCAGGCGATGGTGCGATTTCAACGATTGTTAGTGTACAGAACTCATTACCTTGTGGGATCACTCAACGCTACGGCACGGAAGCACAAAAACAGAAATATCTAAGCAAATTGGCTACAGGTGAATGGTTGGGCTGTTTTTGTTTAACCGAGCCGCAAGTCGGTTCAGATGCCAGCGCCATTGAATGTAAAGCAGAAAAGGATGGTGATAGTTGGGTTTTAAATGGTACCAAACAATTTATTACCACAGGTAAATATGCCGATGTCGCTTTGGTTTTCGCTGTTACAGACAAAACTGCAGGTAAAAAAGGTATTTCCTGCTTTTTAGTGCCGACGAATACCCCTGGATATATTGTGGCGCGTTTAGAAGACAAAATGGGGCAGCATTGTTCAGATACTGCCACAATTGTTTTGGATAACTGCCGTATTCCTGCCGAAAACTTGCTAGGGCAAGAAGGTGAAGGTTACAAGATTGCATTGTCAAATTTGGAGTCAGGCCGCATTGGTATTGCAGCACAATCGGTTGGCATGGCGCGTGCAGCTTTAGAGGCTGCAGTGGATTATGCCAATGAACGTAAAGCCTTTGGTGTTGAAATTGTGCAACATCAAGCGGTGGCATTTCGTCTAGCCGATATGGCGACTCAAATCGAAGCTGCACGACAACTTATTTTACATGCTGCAAGCCTGAAAGATGCAGGTTTACCATGCTTGAAAGAAGCCTCTATGGCTAAACTCTTTGCTTCGACCATGGCTGAGCGTGTCTGTTCAGATGCGATTCAAATTCATGGTGGCTATGGCTATGTCTCTGATTTTCCAGTTGAACGTATTTATCGTGATGTACGTGTCAGTCAAATTTACGAAGGGGCATCAGACATTCAGCGTTTAGTCATTGCACGTGAAGTGACCAAGCGCTAATGCACTGACAAATATTCGCTGTATCTCATTTTATTGAATGTTCAAATCTAGCATGCAGGTTGAGGTGAGTGGAAATTGAGCTATCACCTGAATCATGTTTAGCTAAAGCAAGATAATCAACGGAATCCGTTGATTAGTATTTAAGAATTTGGCATGCAGTAGCCACGACATGCCATAAATTTTAATACAGACCTAATTCACCCTAGATTTAAATTTTTTAAAACGGTTAAAACAACAAAATACATTGCTGCAAAAGAATTGCAGATGAATCAGTACAAGACGGAGCTTCACATAATGAAAACTTTGCAAGATGCATATCAGGCTTTTAACCTAGAACGGCTCATTCAAACAGAATTGGTGGGTACACCTACGGCTATAAATGCTTATGAAGAATGTTGCGGGCGCTATATAGGTGCTCAGCGCACTGCTTTAATCTGGGAAGGCAAACATGGTGAATCTGTAACATGGACATTTGATCAGCTCGCAGAAGCATCAGGTAAACTGGCCAACTATTTTGTCAAAATTGGTCTAAAAGCAGGCGATTGTATTGCGGGTTTACTGCCGCGTACTGCAGAGCTACTCATTACAATTTTAGCCACTTGGCGCATTGGTGCGGTGTATCAACCCTTGTTTACCGCATTTGAGTCTAAGGCCATTGAGCATCGGATTCTGACAGCCAAAACACAGTTAATTGTAACCAACAGCGAACAGCGTCCTAAATTAGATTTACTGAATGATGTAGGTATTTTAACCGTTGATGCGAATGCCACAGCCAATAATACTGATGCTGATTTTTGGCAAGTCTTAAATGCACAAAATAGCCATTTTGAAACAGTATATCGTAGTTTTGATGATGACTTTTTAATGATGTTTACTTCGGGCACGACTGGTTTAGCCAAGTCGGTGCCTGTGCCTTTAAAAGCAATTTTGGCCTTTAAGGGGTATATGCAGTTTGCGGTAGATTTACGTGTAGAGGATTCATTCTGGAATTTGGCAGATCCAGGTTGGGCCTATGGTTTGTACTATGGCATTACTGGGCCACTAAGTTTGGGGCACAGTATTATTATGGATGAGCGCCCATTTAGTGTCGATCATGCATTAGAGATTATCCGTAAATATCGGGTAAGCAACTTAACAGGTTCACCAACGGCATTTAGAATGTTCTTTGGTTTTAAAGAAAAATTTGATGCAGAAATAAAAAATCATTTGCGTGTGGTCAGCAGCGCAGGTGAACCACTCACACCCGAAGTGATTCATTGGTTTAATCATGAATTAAACGTCAATATTTATGACCAATATGGGCAAACTGAACTGGGCATGGTAATCGCGAATCATCACGCATTGGAACATCATAAAAAAATTGGTTCTGCAGGATACGCTATTCCAGGGCATCGTTTTGCAGTCTTGAATGCTGAGCATCAGGAAGTAGCATGCGGTGAAATTGGTACTTTGGCCTTAGATGAATCGCAATCGCCGTTAATGTGGTTTAAAGGCTACGAAGGACATGATCGTAAATCATTTGTCGGACAGTATTATCTCACGGGTGATACTGTGCGTTTAAATGAATTTGGCGGCATTGATTTTATAGGTCGTGCAGACGATGTCATTACAACATCGGGTTATCGGGTAGGGCCTTTTGATGTAGAAAGTACTTTACTTGAATGTGAAGAAGTACTTGAATCTGCAGTGATTGGTAAGCCAGACCTAGAACGTACAGAAATCGTAAAAGCATTTGTGGTGCTAAAAAATCAATATCAAGCCAGTAGTGCCTTGCAGGAAAAGTTACAGCAATATGTTCGTTCACGTTTATCGAAACATGCCTATCCTAAAGAAATAGAATTTGTAAATGGTTTGCCTAAAACATCGAGTGGGAAAATTCAGCGTAATTTACTGAAACAACAGGAAATTGCCAAACAAACGGCTTTGAAAAAAGTAAGTTAAATTGGGTATATAGTTTTAAAGTGCTCTTAAATCAAAAACGCCAATCATTTAGATTGGCGTTTTGTTGTTATATGCACTTAAATGGTTATTGCAAGCGTCGTGTATCTTGAACAAAGCTGCGTGAGCTTAGGTAAACAAACACTGCTATAAAGAATAATGCCACAGGAATTACAAACAACGCATTGTGTAGACCAACAGCTTTAAAGTGTTCTGTCATTACCGCACTGCCTGAAGCTAGCATTGCTGCTTGTGAAAAATGATCTGACAATGCCCCAACCACGATTGGGCCAAACGCACCGCCTAAAATATACATGCAGGCAAAATACACAGCCATTGCAGTCGCACGTAAATTGGGCTCGACTACATCCTGAATGGCAGGGTAAACCGTAGTGTAGTAGTTATAAGAAGCCAACCAGCCCAAACTGAGCAGAATAACCACAGCTGTTAGAGAATCGTTACCCAAATACAGTGCGATACCAATAAATATTGCAGAAATAAACAAGCAAATCGCACCAAAAACCAAACGGCCACGGGCAAAGCGTTGATGAATCTTATCTGCGATGACACCGCCTAGCGTTAGACCAATTAAACCTGTAATCCCAACAATACAGCCTGTGATAACAGCAGATTGTGTCAAACTCAAGCCAAAATAGCGTTGAAACAGTGGTACAAAGAAGGAGTTACCTGCATACACGGCAAAGTTCACGCTTAAGCCTGACAGAATAATCCAACGTAGGGTTTTAATTTTTAAAAGCGTGCGAATCGGGTTTTGAACAGTCTTTGCCGTGTAGTTTTCACCTTCGCTTGCACCACGTGGTGGTTCTTTCATTTTAAAGAAGAACAGCGCCAGTATAAAACCGGGAATGGCTGCCACAATAAAGGGTGCACGCCAGCTGTCAAAGGCTTCTGCAATTGCCCCAACTGTAAAAAACGCTAAAATTAAACCGAGTGGCAGACCGAGCATAAAAATACCCATGGCGCGTGCGCGTTTTTCGGCAGGAAATAAATCACCAATTAACGAGTTTGCGGCAGGAGCATAGCTTGCTTCTCCCACACCTACACCCATACGGACTAAGAAAAACGAAACAAAATTCCATGCTGCTGCATTGAGTGCGGTAAAACCACTCCATGCCATTAAGCCCCAGCCAATAAATTTTGGCTCTAGACTAGCAGAATAGATATGTTAGTCTAGAATCATGATAGAAAACAGTAAATTAAGTCACTATAAGATTAAAAAAATTATTCAGTGCTTTTGCATTGATATTCCT